>JAZUKB010000033.1:0-21661 GCA_045643085.1 Candidatus Cryptobacteroides sp. | reverse complement strand
CTCCGGCTTGGAGTCGATGAAAAGGAATACAAACGTCCCGATAACGATTATCGCGATAAGCGCGAAAACGATATACTTCAAAATACGCTTCATATTGTTTTGGTTTTATTATTATTCATCTCTCATAGCATCCACAGGCTTTATCTTCATCGCCCTGAGTGCGGGGGCCAGGCCGGCCAGCGCTCCTAGCAGCGCAAGCAGCGCGGCCGCGAGAATTGCCGTCCAGAAATTGATTTGGAAATCTGCCTGATGTTGCGTTATTATCTCCGTCAGGTTCAACATAAGCACGGAGAACACTATTCCGAACGAGCCGGCAACCAGAGTGAGGGTTATGCTCTCCCTGATGATATGGGAAAGTATATCCCTCGGAGTTGCACCGATGGCTCGTCTGATGCCGATCTCCACCGTGCGCTCCTTGACAGTCACCATCATAATGTTGCTTACGCCTATGGCTCCTGCTAGCAAAGTACCCAAACCCACGAGCCAGATAAGGAAATTGACCCCGCGGAACAGGGTGTCTATCATCGTGAACAATTGTTCAAGATTCAGTATCAGCAAGGCGGGTTCATCGGTCTGGTCGAACGAATGCTGTCTCGCCATCACCTGGCGTATGGTCTTCTCCAGGGACGATGACTTGATACCGGACTTCGCGGTCATACAGATGATATCCACGACATCTCCCCTTCCCAGAAGCCTCTGTGCAACAGAAATCGGTATCGTCACCGCGCTGGTGGCGTTTCCATTAATCTCGATGTTGCCTGACGAGACATCAACTCCTATTATCTGGAAATATGACGGTCCGACCTGCAGGAACGTACCGCAAGGATCCCCACCGTCCGGGAACAAGTCATTGTACACTCTCTTTCCTATCACACAGACCTTTCTCTCACCCAACACGTCCACTTCGTTGATGTATCTGCCATATTTCAGTTGCGGGGTCTCCACTCTGGCATAATCGGCGTTTATTCCCTTGATGTTGACGGATGTCGTATGGGCATCCCGGACAGCATCCCAGCCCCAGGCGTCAAGCTGCCCCGTCACAACCTCGGCTTCAGGAATCATTATCTTTAGCCTCTCGATATCCTTGTTCTGCAAAGACCAGTAGCGTCCTTCCCTTAGACCAGCATACGGTTTGGAAGTATTCTGTGACACCAGGACCAGTGCATTGCTGGCAAAGCCGTCGAAATTGGCTGACAGCATCTCCTTCAGCCCGTTGCCGCCGCCCACAAGGAACAGCAACATAAACAAACCCCAGAATATGCCGAAGCCCGTCAGGAGACTTCTGCTCTTGTTTCGTACCAGAGGATCCAGGACCTCCCGGAAAGTATCGAAATCAACTCTTTTCATTCTGCCCTCAACGCCTCTATTGGTCTTACTTTCATTGCCTTCCGCGCCGGGACAAGTCCGGCGATAGTGCCCGCGACAATCAGCACTATGGTAACTCCGACCGCGGTTCCCAGCCCTACGGTAGGGTTCTGCATTATCTGGATGGATTCACCCAGGACTTCCATCGCCGACGATCCGACGGTCAGGTCCAGCACCTTGCACGCCATAAGCCCCAGCAGCATCCCGACATATCCGAAGATTGCTGTTATTGTGACGCTCTCAGCGATTATCAATTTCGTGATAGACCAGGGGTTGGCTCCTATGGCCTTGCGGATGCCGAACTCGTGGGTGCGCTCCTTGACGGTGATGAGCATAATGTTGCTGACGCCCACTATTCCGCCCAAAAGGGTGAAGATTCCCAGTATCCAGAGCGCCGTTTCCAGGATATTGCGGCCTTTGTTCAACTGACTGTTCATAGTGAACCTGTTCCATATCCATACCGCGCTCTCGTCATCTGGAGCCGCCCGATGCGACTGATTGAGAATTGCCTTGTACTGCTTCTCGAAGGCGTCATTCTCCTCTTCCGTCTCAAGCCCGTGGAAGGTGAACACGAACTCGTCTATCTCGTCATTCTTGGCGTATATGCCTTTCAACGTGTTGTATGGCATATATACGTCAGTATCATTTTCGTTCTCGCGTCCGTGACGTATTCCGATGATACGATACTTAAGGCCTCCTATTATTACACTCTTTCCTATCAGAGATTCATAATCAGTCCCACCCTCAAGGAAGTTCTTCGCATGGGTATGGGTGAGGACAACCACCTTGCGCCTGTCCCTATCATCCTTGTCATTTATGAAACGCCCGGCTTTGATCCCAAGCTTGGCAATTCCGGCATATTCCGGGCTCGTTCCTACCACGTTTACGGAAAAATGCTTCTTACCGTAGGTCATAGTGAGCCCTGACTGGTTCATTATCGGGATGACGTCATCTATGTAGTCCTCGAATGTCTCCCCTTCGGTAAGGTCCAGGTCCTGCTGCGACAGCTTTATCCGGCGGCCTTCCTGAAAACCATTATACGGCTTGGATGTCTGTCCGCCCCATACTTCCATCATATTGGAAAGAATCCCTTCCATATTGCCGAGAGTGGAATTCATCACTCCATTCCCGGCTCCGAGGAGGACTATCAGCATAAAGATTCCCCAGGAAACGGCCATTCCTGTCAGGCAGGTACGGAGCTTGTTCCTGCGGATGGATTCCCATATTTCAAAGACGATCTCCCTCATCAGTCATCTACGATTACACCGTCTCTGATATGAATGCTCCTGTCCGTCTCGGCAGCGACGTGAAGGTCATGGGTCACAATTATCATAGTCACTTTCTCGGCACGGTTCAAGTCCTTGAGAAGGGTCATAACTTCCTTTGAAGTCACCGAATCCAAAGCTCCGGTAGGCTCATCCGCAAGTATGATCTGAGGGTGAGTGATGAGTGCCCTGGCTATGGCAACCCTCTGCTTCTGGCCTCCCGACAGTTCGTTCGGATAATGTGTCGCCCTGTCCTTGAGCCCGAGCCTGTCTAGATACTCCATCGCCAGTTCGTGACGCTGTCTGCGGGATACGCCTTGATAATAAAGAGGAAGTTCGACGTTCTCTACAGCTGTCTTGAACGAAATCAGGTTGAAGGACTGGAAGATGAAACCTATCTTGCGGTTCCTGTAGTCCGCCGCCTCTCGTTCGCTGAGGTTCCGTATCAGTTTTCCGTCAAGCCAATATTCTCCCGTGTCGTAGTTGTCAAGTATCCCGAGAATATTGAGGAGTGTTGACTTGCCGGAACCGGAAGCTCCCCTAATTGACAGGAATTCCCCTTTATCTATGCCTAGATTGATGTCCTTCAGCACGTGTAGCGGCTGGGCACCGAAATAGGTCTTGTTTACGTTTTTCAGGTCTATGAGCATAATAGTAGTCTTTCCTTGTGGTGTACTACTGAACTAATACACTACAAAGGTACACACATTTTTCATTATTGCAAGATTTATTCCCGATTTTCTTCGAGAAGACGTTTTTCCCAAAGCCAGGCGGCTCTCAGGGTATCCTCGAGGGAACGCCCGGCCTTCCAGCCGAGTTCCGTGTTGGCCAGCGTCGGGTCAGCCCAGATGGCGGTTATGTCTCCCTCCCGTCTCGGTGCTATCCTGTAATTGAGTTTCAAGCCGTTCACCTTTTCGAAGGTAGTCACAAGCTCCATCACAGAAACAGGTCTGCCCGTCCCGACGTTGAAGATCTCATACCTATCCTTCATACGTCCTCCCATCATCCTGTCCACAGCACAGACGTGCGCCCTGGCAAGGTCCACGATATCTATGTAGTCCCGCAGGCAGGTACCGTCGGGTGTCGGATAATCGTTTCCGAATATCGAGAGGCATTCACGCTTTCCTACCGCAGTCTGTGTGATGAACGGGACAAGGTTGTTGGGCACTCCTCTCGGAAGTTCTCCTATGAGAGATGAAGGATGGGCTCCGATGGGGTTGAAATATCTGAGCGCTATCCCCTTGATCTGAGGATATGCTTTCACTGCATCGCGCAGGAAATCCTCGCACATCTGCTTGGTGTTCCCATAAGGGGATGTAGCGGGCTTTCTTTCGGATTGCTCTGTCACAGGAAGCTTGTCCGTTTCTCCATATACGGTGGCGGACGATGAGAACAGCACGTCGCATCCGTGAATGCGTGCCGCCTCCAGTACATTGAGGAAGGAGCAGAGATTGTTGCGGTAGTATTTCACCGGCTCACTGACAGACTCTCCCACGGCCTTGTATGCCGCGAAGTGTATCACAGCATCGATTTCGTAGTCCGAGAACAACTTCAGGACCGCCTCCGAATCACAGAAATCCATTTGGATCAAAGGAATCTCCCTGCCCGTTATCCTACATACCCCTCTGTAGTTTGTCTCGTCGCAGTTGGACATATTGTCCGCTATGATGACATCATATCCGGCCTCTACAAGTTCGACCGTTACGTGACTGCCGATATATCCGGCTCCTCCGGAAACCAATACTGTCTTGCTCATCTCTTCCAGTTTTTGTATGGATTGTCCTTGAGACAGGAGTTGTAATATCTTCTGTCCCCGGTAACTTCTTCCCCCAACCACGACGGACTCTCAAAAGGCTCGTCCTCTCTTTTCAATTCAAGTTCGGCCATCACCAATCCCTCGTTGTCGCCGTGAAATTCGTCAACCTCCCAATGATGCCCGTCGGGGCCTTCGACTATGCTGCGCACCTTGTCTATCGTCCCGGGCTCACAGATTCTCAGTAGCTTGTCGGCATCCTCGACAGGAATCTCCCTTTCCCACTCGAAACGGCTGAGTCCGCCCTCGTCCGAAGGGCCCTTGATGGTCAGGAAAGCTTTCTGCCCATAAATACGGACTCTGACGGTCCTGCCTCTCTGGCTGCTTATGTATCCCTGGACGATATGCTCGGAGCTGATTATATGTCCGCTGTAGGGTCCTGCCACAAGAAACTTTCGCTCTATCTCCGTATCGGCAGCTTTCCTGACGGAGAATTCACATCCGCAATAGTCCTGGTTGTAGAAATTCTGCTCCCGGATGATTTCGGCCCGTCTCGGCTGCAGTCCTCCTTTGCGCCAGTTCATCCCCCACCATTCAAGTTCTTTCCCCGTTTCTTCCCTGACCTTCCGGCAAGCCTCCTCCCCGGCGGCATTCACCTGGTCAAGGTCCTTCCACCTTGAAGACGCGAGGCTTGTAGTAAGAACATTGTATCCGTGCTCCGCCGCGTAGCGGGCAGCCCTGAGAAGTCGGAAACTGAAACACTCCCTGCACCTGGCGCCTCTCTCCGGCTCGTTCTCCAAACCTTTTACAGCGCATCGCCATTCAGAATGTGAATAGTCGTCATCTACGACCTCCAGCCCGAACAGAGAGGCATACCGGATGACTTCCGCCCGGCGTTTGTCATATTCGGAGGCCGGGGTGATGTTGGAATTGCTGAAGAACACCAGGGGCCGCATCCCCTGCTTCACCATATACTCTATTATGGCTCCGCTGCAGGGTGCGCAACAGGTATGCAGTAATATCCTCCCTTCCATCACTCTATCGAATTGATGTCTATCAGATTGTTGAGTATGGCATACACGGTCAGACCGGGCACAGTCTTGATGCCGGTCTTCCTGGTAATGTTCTTGCGGTGCGTGATAACAGTGTTGATGGAGATGCTCAACTTGTCGGCAATCTCCTTGTTTATCATTCCACTGGCCACGCATACCAGGATTTCCTTCTCCCTGTCGGACAACGTCTCCCTGCCACCATCATTCCTGCCCGGGCGCGGCTTCCTCACAGTGATGTCCGAACCCTCTATGAGCTTCACGAGCGGTACGAGTATATTGTCTTCTATGCTCGTATGACGTTCGATATCCCTATGGAGGTTGTCGATATAATGCAGCAGTGCCGTCCTCTGCACCGGATCGCATCCTTCAGGGAGTGAATTCGAGATGATGTTCTTGAGGTCGGAGAGCTTCTCCTCGACGTTGGAATGATTGTCTTCAAAATCGCTGATACTGAAATTCTCCCTCCTGATACCTGACACGAGGTCCTTGACATAAGGTATGACCTCCCCTTCCTCGAAGTCGAAATGACGGTCGAGCTCTGACTTGTAGTTCTCGAAGAACCTCCAGATGACGGCCTTCTGCTTCTCAGGGCAGGGCTCTATCAACTTGTCCATCGAAGAGGCAAGACCGACAAGGGCCACATTGATGTAATAGTCGTGGGATTGATGCAGATATGTCAGGACCCCTTCGACGAGATCCGACACCTGTATGTTTTCTCCGTATCTGTTCATCATCCACAAATTTAGAAAAACTTTACCTTTTTAGTACATTTGTACCATATAAAGCTATGGCCAGCTATCTTCAAATAGAGAACATCTCCAAGTCCTACGGTCCCAAGATCCTTTTCGAGAACATTGCCTTCAATGTCAACGAAGGGGACAAGATAGCCCTGATTGCACCCAACGGTACTGGTAAGACTTCACTTCTTCGCATTCTGGCGGGGAAGGACAAGTCCGACTCCGGAGGCAGAATCCTTTTTCTCAAGGACATACGCATCGCCTTCCTGGAACAGGAATATGCCTTCGACCCGGAAAAGACGGTGCTGGAGCAGGCCGGAGGGTCACAGAGAGCGAAGGAACTTCTGACTTCGTTCCGACTCGGTGATTTCGACAGGAAGATGAAGGATCTTTCCGGCGGGGAGGTCAAGAGGGTCGCAATCACGGAAATGCTTGCGAAGGACGCCGATTTTCTGATAATGGACGAGCCGACCAACCATCTTGACATAGAAGCGGTGGAGTTTCTGGAGGGATACCTCAAGAAGAGCCGCTGCACGCTGCTGATGGTCACGCACGACAGGTACTTTCTCGACAGGGTCTGCAACACCGTGATGGAACTTGACCACGGCGCCATATATATCTACAGGGGCAACTATCAGAATTTCCTGGAGAAGCGGGATGAAAGGATATCGAACTACAACGCCGAGACCGACAAGGTCAGGAATCTTCTGCGCAGGGAACTCGAATGGATACACGCGACCCCTTGCGCCCGAAGCGGCAAAGCCAAGTACAGGATAAATGCCTTCCACGAACTCGAGGACAGGGCATCGCAGGCATATTCCACAAAGCAGGTCTCCCTTGAAGGAGTGGGAACAGCCTCGCGTCTGGGTTCAAAAATCATCAATTGTAAGCATCTGTCCTACTACTGGGACGACCTGTGTATCCTCAAAGATTTCACGTACAACTTCCAGCGGTACGACAAGGTCGGCGTGGTCGGGAGAAACGGTATCGGCAAGTCCACATTCCTGGATCTGCTCACCGGAGGCATCGAGCCTTCAGGCGGAATCATAGAGAGAGGTGAATCACTGCGCATAGGGTATTACACCCAGGGAGGAATAAGTTTCGAGCGGGATGACACCGTGCTCGAAACGGTCAATGACACGCGGCTGCTGGGACGGTTCCTTTTCCCCCACGATATGCTCTCCACCCGCATCAGCAAGCTTTCCGGAGGGGAGAAGAGGCGCCTCTACCTACTCACCATCCTGATGAAGGAACCGAATCTTCTGATACTGGACGAGCCCACAAACGACCTGGACATCGTGACCCTCAACATCCTGGAAGAATATCTGAAGGAATTCGGCGGCTCTCTGATAATCGTCTCTCACGACAGGCATTTTCTGGACAGGGTCGTGGACCATCTGCTGGTCTTCTGCGGAGACGGAATAGTAAAGGATTTCGTCGGTAATTTCAGCGAGTACAGAGAATATATCAAGGACTACGAGGCCCGGCAGAAAGCCCTGCGGCAGGAGCCGAAGAAAGCCTCCGTCACACAAGCTCCGGAGGTAGCGCCGAAGGTTCCGGGGGCAGCCACGAAGCCAAAGAAACTTAGTTGGAAGGAGCAGCGCGAACTGGAAGCTCTCGAGGCCGAACTTCCCGTCCTTGAGGAAGAGAAATCGGAACTGGAACGGAAGATGAGTTCCGGCACCCTGTCATTCGCGGAGCTGAATGACGCCTCATCCAGAATCCGCGAGCTGATGGCCCTCATAGACGAAAAAGAACTCCGCTGGCTGGAACTCCAGGACTAGCCCCTATAACAAAAAAGAAGTCCAGCCGACGGCTGAACTTCCCGGTGCGGATGGTGAGACTCGAACTCACACAGGCCAAAGCCCACTACCCCCTCAAAGTAGCGTGTCTACCATTTCACCACATCCGCAGTTCTACTTTGGGACTGCAAAAATACAGATATTTCTGACAATCGCAAAATTTTTCTAAAAAGTTGAGATTTTTTTCTATCTTTGCAGTCCTTCTCGAGCAGAAGGAATTAAGGTTTAACTAATTAAAACAGATTCACAATGGCTGTTAAAATCAGATTACAGCGCCACGGAAAGAAGAATTTCGCATTCTTCCACATTGTAGTGGCAGACTCACGTTCACCACGTGACGGTCGTTACATCGAGCAGATCGGCTCTTACAATCCTAACACAAACCCTGCAACCATCGTTCTCAACTCTGAGCGCGCTCTTGCTTGGGTAAAGGTCGGAGCTGAGCCTTCTCTCGTCTGCCGTCGTATCCTTTCTTACGAAGGAATCCTTCTCCGCAATCACCTTGACGGTGGTGTGGCAAAGGGAGCCCTCACACAGGAGCAGGCAGATGCAAAATGGAACGCATGGAAAGCCGAAAGGGATGCCAAGATCGAAGCCAAGAAGACAGGCCTGAAGAACGATGCAATCGCAAAGGCAAAGGCAGCAAAGGCTGAAGAGACAAAGGTAAACGAGGCTAGGGCTGAGGCCATCGCAAAGAAGGCAGCAGAACTTGCAGCACAGCAGGCCGCCGCACAGGCAGCAGCTGAGGAAACTCCCGCAGAGGAGACCGTAGCAGAGGAAGCACCCGTAGAAGAGGCTCCGGCTGAAGCATAATGCTCCAGATAGCCAAGGTACTCAAATCCAACGGCGTCGATGGCGATATCCTGATTGGGATCCGCAACATCGAAATCCAAGACATCGACCTCAAGGAACCGGTATTCATCTATTTTGATGGGCTGCCGGTTCCCTTTTTTATCGAGTCGATAACTCCCAAGGGTACTGGGAAGGCCATAGCCCACCTGACTGACGTTGATTCACTGAAAGACGCCGAGGAGATTGTCGGGGAGGGAATATTCCTGGATGCGGAACTGGAAGAAGATGGAGAAGAAGATTTCACCGGATGGACGATTTTCGACAGGGACAGGGAAGTGGGCAAGGTCACTGGAATGGAAATGATTCCGGGGAATCCCTGTCTGTATCTAGGCGAACGCCTCATCCCACTGCATGAAGATTTCATCCTCGATGCCGACCCACAAAAAAAGGAGCTCCGTCTGGAACTCCCTGAAGGTATTTTGGACATTTGATCAGTCTTTCCCGAAAAGGCCTTCCTTCCTGAACAATCCGAATATCGCGGAACCGCTTCCGGTCATCGAAGCGTACACTGCCCCCTTGTCATAGAAATCCTGTTTCAGTTTTGCAAGACGTGGGTATTTCAGGAAGATGCTCCTCTCGAAGTCATTCACCAGCACATCCTTCCATTGCTCGACAGGATGGGCCAAAGCCTCCAGCAACGGCATTCCTTCGTGCTCCGGAACTCCCTCATAAGCTTCCTTGGTATTGATACGTATTCCATCCGGTACAAGGACTTTAATATCATAGTCACTAAGGTCTATTTCGTACGGGGTGAGCACATCACCTCTTCCCGTACCCAGCATAGGCCTGTTGTGGACAAAGAAGGGGCAGTCGCTTCCAAGCCGGGATGCAAACTCCAAAAGTTTCTCTTCAGAAAGGTTGAGAGAAAACATCTCATTGAGCATCTTCAACGCAGCGACCGCATCCGATGATCCTCCCCCAAGACCTGAGCCGACAGGTATCCCCTTTATCAGCCGTATCTTTACTGGAGGCATCCTGTGTGCCTGACTCAGCATCTTGTATGCCTTGACCGTAATGTCTTCATCTGCACTCCAGGTCCCTCCGATTCTCGTTTCGAATCTTTCGGACCTGTCGATTTCCAATTCGTCAGTCTTGGCCTTGTACGGGATATACAGTGTCTCGATGTCGTGGAATCCGTCGGATCTCTTCCCCAGGATACTGAGTCCGAGATTGAGTTTGGCATTAGGATAAACTATCATATATCTGTTCTTTTAATTCTTCCGGCAGCCTCGAGGCTACATCGGAGATGAATGAAATCATCTGAAGTCTGCGGGCCTCTTTCTCTGGTATGCCCCTTGACTGCATATAAAATTGCTCCTCAGTATTGAGGAATCCTGTTGTCGATCCGTGTGAGCATTCCACGTCATCGGCATATATCTCAAGCTGCGGCTCGGACTGGACGAAGGCATCCCTCCCGAGGAGGATTGTATGGTTCTCCTGGCTGGCCTTTGTCTTCATTGCCCCCTGACCGACATACACGAGTCCCTTGAATTCGGCACGGGCCTTCCCGCCGACAATCCCTTTGAACACCTGCACTGACCGGCAGGATGCGGCATTGTGCCTGAGCAGGATATCAATCCTGACATTCTCAGAGCCGTCGCAAAGGTAAATCCCCGCGATGTCCGCTTCCGCGCCTTCTCCATCAAGTTCTATGTCAACAGGGAAGTTGCAGCTGACACCCTGAGGCACCACGAACGTCCAATGCAGGGTCTCCCCGGCACCGAGACGCACCATCCCCGGGACCGCATCTTTCCCTATGACAAAAATCTTATCCATCTATGCTCTCAAAACCTTCCTTCCATATCAGGTCCGCAAGTTCCGGCCCACCGGTACGTACGATTCTTCCCGCCTTCAACACGTGCACAACGTCGGGGCGGATATACTCCAGCAGTTTCTGATAATGGGTTATAATTATAAAGGATTTTTCCGGAGAACGGAGTGAATTGACCCCGTCCGCTACTATCTTCAAAGCATCCACGTCAAGACCGGAATCCGTTTCATCCAGAATGGAAAGGGTAGGGTCCAGCATTGCCATCTGGAATATCTCGTTCCTTTTCTTCTCGCCGCCGGAGAAACCGACATTCACCTCCCTACGGGCAAAATCCGGATTCATCTGTACGAATGAAAGTTTCTCCCGCATAAGGGAGAGGAACTCCGCCGGCTTCAGTTCCGGCAGGCTCTGAGCCTTCCTACGTGCATTGACTGCGGTCTTCATAAAGTTGGTGATGCTGACGCCCGGTATCTCTATCGGATACTGGAAACTGAGGAAAATCCCTGCCCAGGACCTCTCCTCGGGTGACATCTCCAACAAGTTGCGTCCGTCAAACACTGCCGTACCGGCAGTCACGCTGAAGTCCTGACGTCCCGTCAGAACTGCACTCAAAGTGCTTTTACCGGCGCCGTTCGGTCCCATAATGGCGTGGACCTCACCGCGACGGATGGTGAGGTCAATCCCCTTGAGGATTTCCTTGCCTTCCACTCCGGCGTGCAGACCGGCTATTTCCAATAAATTATCTTTCATCTGTCAATATTGTTCATCCAACCGCGCCCTCAAGGGAAACGGACAACAGTTTCTGCGCCTCTACCGCAAACTCCATAGGTAGCCTCTGGAGCACTTCTCTCGCATAACCGTTCACAATCAATCCCACAGCATCCTCCGGTGCAATCCCCCTCTGATTGCAGTAGAACAGCTGGTCTTCGCTTATCTTGGAAGTTGTAGCCTCGTGCTCCACGGTTGCTGTCGGGTTTGCATTCATTATCACCGGGAACGTATGCGCTCCGCAGGAGGATCCGATCAGCAGGGAGTCGCACTGGGAGTAATTCCTTGCATTGTCCGCCCCGGGGTTCACCCTGACCAGACCCCGGTAGCTGTTCTGGCTGTGCCCGGCAGAGATACCCTTGCTGATTATCCTGCTCTTGGTATTCCTGCCTATATGTATCATCTTGGTGCCTGTATCCGCCTGCTGGTAGTTGTTGGTCATCGCGACACTGTAGAATTCCGACGAGGAGTTATCCCCCTTCAATATCGTCGAAGGATACTTCCAGGTTATGGCGGAGCCCGTCTCCACCTGTGTCCAGCTCAAATGTGAACCGCTGCCACGACAGATGCCTCTCTTGGTCACGAGATTGAGGATTCCGCCCCGTCCCTGAGCATCACCCGGATACCAGTTCTGCACCGTGCTGTATTTCACGTCCGCATCTTTCTCAACAATAATCTCCACGACGGCGGCGTGCAGCTGGTTCTCGTCACGCATCGGTGCCGTGCACCCCTCCATATAACTGAGCTGCGAACCCTCGTCCGCAACAATCAGAGTCCTCTCGAACTGACCGGTGCCGCTGGCATTGATACGGAAGTAGCTGCTCAGCTCCATCGGACACTTGACTCCTTTCGGAATATAGCAGAACGACCCGTCGGAGAACACCGCCGAATTGAGCGCAGCGTAGAAATTATCCCCAACAGGAACTACGCTCGCAAGATATTTGCGGACCATTTCCGGATGCTCTTTCACCGCCTCGGAGAACGAACAGAATATGATGCCCTTCTCCTCAAGGGTGCGGCGGAAAGTAGTGGTAACGCTCACCGAATCGAACACGGCATCCACCGCCACTTCGCTGCGGTCCTTCACTCCGGCAAGGTATTCCCTCTCGTTGAGAGGGATGCCAAGCTTGTCAAATGTCTCCATCAGGGCAGGGTCTATCTCAGTCGGACGGTCCTTTCTGCTCCTGGGAGCCGCATAATATATTATGTCCTGGAAATCTATCTCAGGAAGCTTCAGGTGGCCCCATTGGGGCGCTTTCATCCCCTGCCACCTGCGGAACGCATCCAAGCGGAACTCCAGTAGCCACGAAGGCTCTTCCTTGATCCTGGAAATGGTCCGGATGATGTCTTCATTCAGGCCCTTCGGAGCAAAGTCCTGCTCGACCTCGGTGACGAAGCCCTCTTTGTAATCCTGAGATGTCAGGTCTTTCAGAATATCATCCATAAGCCAATACAAATATATTCTTTTTATCTCAAAAATACCACCGCCGCTCAAATGGCCAACTTTTGTTATATTTGCCGTGCTATGAACAGTTTCGGAAGAATTTTCAAAGTCTCCATTTTCGGAGAATCCCACGGTGAGACAATAGGAGCCACGATTGACGGAGTGCCGGAAGGCATACCGGTAAGTCTGGATGACTTCTCTGAAGATATCGCCCGCAGGATGCCCCAGGGCCAGGCCGGCACGTCAAGGCACGAGCTTGACATACCGAGGATTGTAAGCGGTCTGTACGAAGGACACACCACTGGTGCTCCGCTCACAATACTGTTCGACAACGACAATACACGGCCGTCGGATTATGAGCAGTTTGACCGTATGCCTCGTCCGGGACATGCAGATTATGTGGCCGCCGTCAAATGGGACTGGAACAACGATCCCCGCGGAGGCGGGCACTTCTCCGGACGCCTGACCCTTCCGGTAGTGGCCGCAGGCGTGATAGCAAAGAAGGTCCTGGAAGGGATGGAATTCCACAGCAGTGTGGTTGAACTGGGAGGAGAAAAAGACCACGCAAAGTGGGACGGGATGATATCCGGAGCCGCAGCAGAAGGTGACTCCCTCGGAGCGGTTGTCGAATGTCGAGTTGACAATGTGCCTATCGGACTCGGGGAGCCGTTCTGGGACAGCGTGGAATCCCTGATATCTCACGCCGTATTCTCAATACCGGGAGTGCGCGGCATCGAATTCGGCGACGGATTCAGGTCCAGCGCAATGAAAGGATCCGAGCATAATGACCCGTTCGGCCCCGAAGGGCCCGTCAAGAACGGGGCCGGTGGCATCAACGGAGGGATAACCAACGGAGCGCCGATAGTCTTCCGCGTTGCCGTGAAGCCTACTTCCAGCATTTCCAAGCCACAGCAGACCTACGATTTCAAGGACGAAAAAATGGCGACCCTCAGGATAAAAGGCCGCCACGACGTATGTTTCGCACTGCGCACACCGGTCATCATCGAAGCGATGACCGCCCTGGTGCTCGCGGACCTCGTTTAACCTATTCGAACAGACTCAAATCAATGCAGGAGCCCATATCGTGATACCCCTGCGCATTGACGTGCAACCAGTCGTTTTCAAAGAGATACTTCTCCTGAAGCCTTGACGGGTGCTCCGGATCCCTCATCACCGCGTCGAAATCTATCAGTCCGTCGAATCCCTCATAATTGCGTATCCAGGCGTTGACAGCCTGCCGTGCAGCTTCGTGCTCGGCAGTGAAATAACCGTTGCCCTCGAAAGGCATAATTGTCGCTCCGAACACCTTGAGACCACGGGAATGGATCTCAGCGATGACGTCCTTGTAGATATCTATAATTTCCGAGGCTGTCCGCAGCGCATCCCTGGAAGTTCCTATGTCGTTCACTCCCTCGAACAGAATCACATATTTCGCCCCAGGCTCATCGAATATGTCCCGGTCGAACCTCGTCCGGGCGGCTGGACCCAGTCCCCCACGGACTATGCAGTTCCCGCCAAGACCTTTGTTGACGACAGCCACGTCCCTGGTACTTGGGTTAGCAAGAAGCCGTCGCGAGAGCACGTCGGTCCAGCGATTCTGCCCGTTGGTCGTGGTCCCGCGGCCGTCTGTGATGGAGTCTCCTATCACGCATACGAGCCTGGACCCCTCCACCGCGTTCACATCTATTCCGCCAAGTATATACCAATGATCTGTACGGACTGCCTTGCTGAAATCGGGCTTCTTCCCAGCTGCAACGATATATGATGTAGTCCTTGAACCAGGGTGGGAAGTGATGCGGGTCGATGATACCTTGCCGAAGCGGATAGTCACGGCCAGATTCTCCCTTGCCTCGACCGGGAAATCAACGGCATCCGACACCACCGTCTCCCCCGCTTTCATAGTAACGGACTTTTTGCCGCCAAAAAGCACTTTGTGCACCGTCTTCGGGTCCACCTCCGGGCTCTCTCCCATCGTAAGCGCCCTGGCTACCTCCACGCTGACAATCTCCGTCTCGTCCTCATTGAACACATTGGACAGGCGGATTCTCAACTCCTCGCCGCCGACCGATAACTGGAGTATCTGACGGAACCAGTTGCCTTCAAGACCCGGTTCGGGAGGGCAATTGTGTGGTTCGGCCACCTGAAGGGCCGGAGACCAGCTGGAAACCCACTTGTTATCCTGCGCGCCTGCTGTCAAGGCGAACAAGAAGAGAATCATCAATACTGAAATCTTTTTCATATTTTGTATCATTGTAAACATTGGTCGGACATCCGATGAAACACAAAAAGCATACCTTCAGTTACTTAAAGAAAGACGTAAGTTTCTTGTTGTTCGCGAGAGAAAGTGGGGCCATCGGCATTATTCCTATGTAATTCAGCGAATAGAAGGAAGCAAGTATTGACACCTGCTCTTCATCGTATCCGCTTCCGCGGAATGACTCCTCCCAGCACTTGCGAAGTTTTTCGCTGCTCAGGTAAAAGGCCTCTTCGCGCTTCATATAATAATTGGTCATAAAATACCAGTTCGCCCAGTCGAATATCGGATCCCCATAAGAAAAGAGACCAAGGTCTATGGCAAATACATCGTTCCCTGAAAAGATGAAGTTCCCCGGATGGTAATCACCGTGAAGGCAGTTGCCGCACTCCGGAATGGCATCCAGAAAATCGATAATCCGTACCTTTTCCTCATCCGTGTACATAGTTGCCAGCGGGAGTTTGCCTTTCATCCTGTCCTGAACAGGAACAAACCGGCCCTTATCACAAACCTTGGAATGAATCAACTTTCCAAGCTCCACAAATTCACGGATATACGAAGCCCTGCCATCCCAGTCCTGCGATATGGCACGGATGAGCGATTTCTTGCCGGGGATATTCTGATACAGGGCGCCCACTCCTCCACCTCTCACATTCACCACCCCGCCGGCCTTTGGAGTAGGGATACCTATGGAATACACATAAGACGATATGTCCTGCTCCTTCTGAAGGGCTTCCAGGCCACCCTCATCAAGGGAGCGCAAGACCTTCAACATCCACTTTCCGTCCGGGCTTGTATAACTTCTGGTCGATTGGCGTTCGCTCAGAAGACTCCAGCCCGTAATGTCCAATTCATTCATTGGGTCAATGAAAACATCCATGGCTTCTGCTTTTTTTTAGAACAAGAGGAGCCTCAAGCATCAGCTTGAAGCTCTTCAGGTGCCCGAGGCCGGGCTCGAACCGGCACGTCTTTAAAGGACACAGGATTTTGAGTCCAGCGCGTCTACCAATTCCGCCACTCGGGCTTGTCGTGCGTTACGGACGCGAGTTGCAAAGGTATCCAAAAATCGCGATTTATCAAATATTTGCAGTATCTTCGTTCCTGTATGGAAAAAATCAAGATAAAGGTAAGCAATTCTTCGGCATCGCTGAAACTGCTTTTGATGAGGTACAAATCAATCTTCGTAGTCTATGACCGCAATGTTGAGGATTTCGCGCTCAAGATTGCAGGAAGGAATCCAAGCTTTGCAATCTCGGCAAGCGAAAGCGCAAAGACAATGGACTACGTAATGGATATCTGTAAGTGGCTCCTCAGCAAGGGCGCTGACCGCAAAGCCCTTCTGGTGGCAGTCGGAGGCGGTATTACGACAGACCTCGTAGGGTTCGCTGCAAGTATATACAAGCGGGGAATACGTTACGCCAACATCCCGACGACACTGCTCGCCCAGGTCGATGCGGCCATAGGCGGCAAAACGGGTGTCAATCTTGATTCGTACAAGAACATCCTTGGCTCCATCAAACAGCCGGAGTTCACGTTCATAAACACCAAGGTGCTTGACACCCTCCCGCCAAGGGATTTCAATGCCGGAGCGGCCGAGATGCTGAAAACCTTCATAATCAAGGATGAGGTTTCTTACAGGAAAGCCGTTGCCGTGTTATCGGGAAACAGGGACCCGGAAGAACTTCAGTCGCTCATAGAGTCTGCCGCAAAGTTCAAGGCAAAGATTGTGAAGAAGGACATATTCGACAAGGACAAACGCAGGGTGCTGAATCTCGGGCATACATACGCCCACGCCATCGAATGGTTCCAGCATTCACGCGGGATGGAAAGTCCTTACAACCACGGAGAAGCCGTCGCCATAGGAGTTGTCCAGGCCGCAGTGAAGTCCGAGGAACTCGGATACGCCGCTCCCGGTCTTGCAGACAGTATTGCAAAGGATTTCATCTCCTGCGGGCTGCCTACGGCTCTCCCCTGCCCTCTGGAAGAGTTGGAAGACGCATTCCTTCAGGACAAGAAAGCTGACGGCGGCAAAGTCAATTTCGTACTGATAAAACAAATCGGCAAAGTCATCGTCAAGAAGATATGATCTGTACCTGCATCCAGAACAGAGATTTTGAAGGGATACTCGAGATCCTGGAGGGAAAGCACACCGAAATGGCGGAGATTCGCCTCGACAGATGCACTCTGTCGGATGATGAGATAAAGGAACTGTTTTCGGAGACTGACACTCCGCTCATCGCAACCTGCAGAATAACAGAAATCTGTCAGGCGGAAGCCGAACATAAGCTTTGTCTGGCCATCGAAGCCGGTGCAAGATACGCTGACCTGGAGATAGAAGCAAGCGTGAATGTCAGCAAGCATATACAATCCGTATGCCGCAGATACGGGACTGAACTTATCCGTTCATACCACAACACAGAACAGACGCCATCTCCGGATATGCTCCTTCAAATACTTGAGAGATGCTACAGGTATGGAGCGGACATCGCCAAAATTGTTACCCGGTGCAATAGCCCCGAAGATGTCGATAGGATAGAAGGGCTGTACCATGCCGTACTGAGTTCCGGGCAAAAGGTCGAACCGTTCAGACTGGTTGCGTTCGGTCTGGGTGCGACTGGAAAAGAAAGCCGAATCGGCTGTCTAAGGCAAGGTGCACCGTTCTCCTATGCCGCCTCTTCGCCCGAAGACCGGATAGACGAGGGACAATGGCTGGCTGATGAGATGCACGCCATCATCTACCACGGGGCGAAGAGGTTTGTGAAAACAGGACTCAGGATGCCGGCATCCAAGAGTTTCGCACAGAGAGCCATCATCGCCGCCGCACTTGCTGAAGGCACTTCCCACCTGCAATCCTATACGGAATGCGAAGATTCCGAAGCTGCCATACGTGCCGCCGAGGCCCTTGGAGCAAAAGTCAAGAGAGGCAGCGCCCTTGAGATACAGGGAATAGGCCCGATAAGGGAGAAACTACATCTTAAAGAGATCAATGTCGGGGAGTCCGGGCTTCTTGCCAGGCTGCTTATCCCGATTCTTTCCGTCATCAATGACGGACCGGTGACAATCACCGGAGAAGGCACCCTGCCCGGCAGGCCACTGGAGGGAGCTGCCGATATTATGGCCGCATACGGGGTCCTTCTCAGAGATACGCACGTCCCCGTAACGGTAGCTGGACAGCTCATCCCGGGCACAGCCGATGTCCCCGGAAAAGGCGGCTCACAGTTGATTTCAGGGCTGCTGATGGCTCTGCCTCTTACTGACAGGGACTCCACGTTGTATGTCAGCGAGCCGAAGAGCATTCCCTATATGTACATCACTTTGGATGTGCTGCGGAAGTTCGGTATAAGGACCGAATCCGAAATGGAAGGAAATGCGGAGATGCTTGAAGCTCAGGATTGGTCCTATTGCACGGGAATAAAGTTCAAAGTCCGTGGCGGACAGAAATTGAAGGCAGCTGACTTCGACATCGAAGCGGACTGGAGCAGCGCTGCGAACATCCTTGTTGCCGGAGCCATTTTCGGCAGCGCCGAAATTGAAGGGCTTGACCCGAAATCAGTCCAGGCAGACCTTGCTATCACGGACATCCTGCTCGAAGCGGGAGCGGTAGTGTCACAGATAAATGATGATACTATATGTGTCAGAAGGGCCCCTCTGGAGCCTTTCTTCACCGACCTCAACAATGCACCGGATCTCTTCCCCATAGTCTCCGTCCTGGCTGCATTCTGCCCGGGAGAGAGTCACATCAAGGGAATAGGCAGGATAACATCCAAGGAAAGCAACCGCGCCGAAGCCATCCGCGAGATGCTGTCCGCAATGGGTGTAATGAACAGGACCGATGCAGACGAACTGATAGTCTGCGGGGAAAGCCTCACGCAGAGACTCATCAACGGCAACCTGCTCAATGGAGGACAATTCTCATCACGGCACGACCACCGTATGCTTATGGCTCTGAAGGTGGCCTCCATTGGAACAACAAGCCCCATCGTCATTGACGATGAGGCTTGTGTAAAGAAATCCTTTCCCGGATTTCTGACTATTCTGAACTGACAGAATTATTCAGCCTTCTGCTCCGGAGCTTCAGCGGCCTGAGCAGGCTCAGCAGCCTTCTTTGTGCTGCGGCGGGTGGTCTTCTTGGCAGCTTTCTTAGGAGCTGATGCAAGAGCCGCCTCGTTGAAGTCAACGAGTTCGATAAGAGCCATCTCTGCTGCGTCACCCTGACGGAAACCGATATGGAGGACCCTTGTGTATCCACCAGGACGGTCTGCAATCTTAGGAGCAACCGTGCGGAAAAGTTCAGCAACGGCTTCCTTGCTCTTAAGGTAGCTGAATACGACACGACGTGAGTGTGTTGTATCTTCCTTGGACTTGGTGATGAGCGGCTCAACATAAGTCTTGAGAGCCTTGGCCTTTGCAACAGTTGTAGTGATCCTCTTCTCAAGAATCAGTGATGATGCAAGATTGGCAAGGAGGGCCTTGCGGTGACCGCTCTGTCGACCGAGATGATTTACTGATTTATTGTGTCTCATCTTTAAATGTTCTTTTTCTTAGGTTCAATATTGTACTTGGTAACATCCATACCAAATGAGAGTTTCATCTTTTCGACCAGAAGATCGATCTCATTGAGAGACTTGCGGCCGAAATTGCGGAACTTCATCAACTCTGCGCGCGAGTATGAAACGAGGTCAGCGAACGTGTCGATGTCAGCGGCCTTGAGGCAGTTGTAAGCACGTACTGAGAGCCCCATATCCGAAAGCTTGGTCAGAAGGAGATGTCTCATATGGAGTGATTCCTCATCAAGCTCCTTGCTGTCGGACTCGATAGAGCTCTCAAGAGACATCTTCTTGTCGTCGGTGAAGAGTTTGAAATGATAGATCAGGATGCCCGCTGCGTCCTGAAGGGCAGCGTTTGGTGAGATGGAGCCATCAGTGATGATCTCCAAATTGAGCTTCTCGTAATCAGTCTTCTGCTCGACACGCCAGTTCTCAACACTCCAGTTGACCTTGCGGATAGGAGTGTAGATTGCATCGATCGGAATGGTTCCGATAGGCGTGTTCTCGTCGCGAAGCTCCTCCGCCGGCACGAAACCGCGTCCCTTCGTGATGACGAGACTGATTTCGAACTTGACTGAAGGTTCGAGAGAGCAGATGTGCTGTTCAGGATTCAACACCTTGAAAGAAGACAATCCTTTGGAGATATCCTCTGCGGTGAATTCCTGTTTGCCGCTGATGACGATATTCGCTGTTTCAGTCTCGACTGAATCCACCATACGGCGGAGTCGCACCTGCTTGAGATTGAGGATGATGTCCTGCATTCCCTCGATTACTCCAGGGATTGTAGCGAACTCGTGATCCACGCCTGTGATCTTGATCTGACTGATAGCAAATCCTTCCAAAGAAGCCAACAGGATACGGCGGAGAGCGTTACCGATGGTCTGTCCATAACCAGGCTCAAGAGGTCTGAATTCGAAACGGCCGACGGTATCAGTGCTTTCGAGCATAATTACCTTGTCAGGTTTTTGAAATGCTAAGATTGCCATATTGTTCTTGTTTGGTGTTAACTATTACTTAGAATAGAGATCGACGATAAGCTGTTCGTTGATGTTCTCAGGTATCTCAGCCCTTGTAGGCATATTGAGGAACTTTCCTGTGAGGGTCTTGGTGTCGAACTCCATCCAGGAGTACTTTGTGACTGATGCCACGCTTGCCTGGATAACTTCGAGGCTCTTTGACCTCTCTCTTACTGCAACGGCGTCTCCGGCCTTCACGAAAGTTGAAGGGATGCTGCACACCTCACCGTTAAGGGTGATGTGGTGGTGGGAAACGAGCTGACGTGCAGCTGCTCTTGTAGGAGCGATACCCATACGGTAAACTACATTGTCAAGCCTTGACTCGAGAAGGAGGATGAGGTTCTCACCCTTCTGTCCTGCCATACGGGAAGCCTTGTCGTAAGTGTTGTGGAACTGACGCTCGAGCACACCATACATATATTTGACTTTCTGCTTCTCCTTGAGCTGTGTACCGTATTCCTTGGTCTTTTTACGCTTTGCTGCGAGTCCGTGCTGTCCCGGAGGGAAATTTCTCTTCTCGTAATACTTGTCACCGCCGAAGATAGGCTCGCCGAATTTACGTGCGATTTTGGTGCTAGGACCTGTATATCTTGCCATAATTCTTAACTTTTTAGATTAAACTTTACGACGGCCTTTTGGACGACAACCATTATGAGGCATAGGTGTGACATCGACAATCTCTGTCACGATAATGCCTGCATTGTTAATGGTGCGGATCGCAGACTCACGGCCTTGACCCGGACCCTTGACGTAGCACTTGACCCTGCGGAGTCCAGCATCAAAAGCTGTCTTCGCAGCATCCTCTGCTGCCATCTGAGCTGCATAAGGAGTGTTGTTCTTTGAGCCTCTGAAACCGCACTTGCCTGCAGAACCCCAGCTGATAACCTGGCCCTGAGCATTGGTAAGAGAGACGATAACATTGTTGAAGGTTGATGAAATATGAGCCTCGCCATAAGCTTCAACCTTGACAACTCTTTTGGATGTTGTAGTTTTCTTTGCCATAATTCATCAATTTTACTTGGTTGCTTTCTTCTT
>JAZUKB010000032.1:0-2600 GCA_045643085.1 Candidatus Cryptobacteroides sp. | reverse complement strand
TCGGGGTGCTTCCCACCTTTCCCTCACGGTACTGGTCCACTATCGGTCTTTCGGTCATATTTAGCCTTGCGGCATGGTCGCCGCAGATTCAGACAGGATTCCACGTGTCCCGCCCTACTCAGGTGGTCATCTCGACAATGCCCTGTTACGTGTACGGGCCTTTCACCCCCTATGGAACGACTTTCCAGACGTTTCCACTTCCGCGCACTGTCTTTATGATAACTCCTACAACCCCGAAGGCGCCGTAACGTCTCCGGTTTAGGCTCTTCCCTTTTCGCTCGCCACTACTCTGGGAATCGATTTTTCTTTCTTTTCCTGCAGGTACTAAGATGTTTCAGTTCCCTGCGTCTGCTCAATCTCGCGATTGTATATGGTCTTCAACCATATGGGTTCCCCCATTCGGACATCCCCGGATCAATTCCTGTTTGCAAATCCCCGGGGCTTTTCGCAGCTTACCACGTCCTTCATCGCTTCCGAAAGCCAAGGCATCCTCCGTTCGCTCTTCTTCTCTTTCTCGTACTTTTTGGTGAATCATTTGCGACTCTCACAGTCTCAAATTCTTGCCTTCTTTGAAATTGTAGTCCCTTATCAAACGAAAAAACTTGTTCAATAATTAGACTAATCTTTTTTTACCTCGTTATCTCTCTCAGTATTTTCAATGAACTTGTCCCTTTATTTCCGAAAGGGACGGCAAAGATACACACTTTTTCTTAACCTGCAAAAATTTTTTAAAAAATCTTTACTCGCTGCCGTACGGAGCTCCGTTGGACCTGTTTGGCCACCAGTAGATGAAGGGATTGTAATATGAAGCCGAGCCGCCCGTATCGATTATCCAGTAATAATCGCCTACGGATATGGCCGGAACAACCCCGTATGCCAGCCCCTGACTGAAGGACCCCGTAACAGTCCCCTCGAAAGTCTGTTTTTCCGTGCCGACTTTATAAATGCCGGCCTCAAGCACCTGTACAGGATCTTTGGAAACGTCTTCAAGCTTCCGGTCGCACATATAGAATGACCTGTAAAGGTGTTCTATGCCGGCAGCCTTGTATGCTTTCAGCATATCTCCCGAAGGGTCACCGGGATCTTGCGGCGTTATCTTGATTCCGCTGCCTGTAAAGACGAGGAGCACCACCTTGAGATCCTTATAGCACTCGCCTTCTATGTCGATGGAGTACTTGATATCTTTCACTCCCGTTGGAGGATTGACAGTAGCGCTCTTGCCATCTCCCAGATCAATATCATACTGCTTATCCGAATATGTGTATTCCGGAATCACATAACCCGCCCGCGTATCGGGGATCACATACCTCTCCCAGATGGGGTCGAGGTCTATCTTGGCCGTCAGGTCCTCAAACTTGTGGGACCAGAAATATGTGGACAGCACAGGAGTGAACTCTATCTCGGGCTGAAGCGCGAACTTCTTCCAGGAAGCAGCGCCCTCGCTTGAGAAGAAGCCGCATTTAAGGTTATAGTCCGTGCTTACGCCAAGGCCCATCACTCCCCAAACGGATATTGAGGTCTGTGCCCCGATGGAGGCGGAACCGTATACCGACCCTTCAAATCCGCTCAGGTCCATATCAAAATTGCCCGGCACTTCTTCGGAGAATTCCCGACGGCGGAACACAACTCCGTCTCCTTCATTGTAGGATATGGAATACGTTCCCAGATCGGTGGTCGACTCGGCCGTGGCCGTTATCTGCAGATTTCCGCCCACACCCAGGGATGCGTTGAAAACAATCTCCACAACCACCGCCACGGCGGGCGTGACGGGAATAGGGTGCGTTGTCAGGGTGAACAGCCTGAAACTCTTCTCGAGTTCAACCTCCGACTTGATTGTAAGGCTTTCGGAAATGGTAATCTGAGGATTGACGGTCAGGCAGGCATACTGCAACTCGCCCTGCATCACACCCAAAGCCAGACGGGTGTTGAATGTCATAGAGGCTCCGACTGAAAGTTCCGCGTTGTCAGACTTCAGGTTTCCGCTCAGTTTGGGAGACTTGTATGTGCGGGAATGAGGCTTGGTGGCCTTGGTTGCGGCATCAACCATATCCTGCAGTTCCGCGGCACTGAATGCCAGTTCTCCCGACGGGCCGGTATGGATGTAGAGGTCATTGCCGCTTTCGTCAACAATAGACTTGACATAGCCGTTTATGTCAATGGGGAGGCACTTCTCCTCATCGATATTTCCGGAACCGTCCAACACCAATTCTCCGGCCACAACACTTTCGAAGGCGGCCGCCGGATTGATTTCCGGATTCGCCACAACCTCGAAATAGTCATCATTGCTTTTTGTACAGGAGACAATCCTGTAAACTCCTCCGCCGGGAAGGTCATCGGTGCCTTCCTCGAAAACCAGCCAGCCTCCTTCCACGGGATTCAGGTCCTTGTGGACCATCATTCCGTATTGGGGCATAATTATAGTGCGACCGTCACAGTCTTCCATTTTACGGCCTTTATCATCATAGACAAACGAGGGAGACGAACTGGTAACCCTGACTTTGTCCATCTTCTCCGGAGTCATTATCTGCGCCGTGGACTTGAGCTGGCTTGTCGCCCCCTCGATATATTCCCGCCCGGAGATATCCCCGATCATATACACG
>JAZUKB010000031.1:0-5693 GCA_045643085.1 Candidatus Cryptobacteroides sp. | reverse complement strand
ATCGGTGCCGAGATCCTTTTCGAGTACCTTCTCGACGTATGCATTGACGCTGGTCCTCTCCCTGCGCGCCCTTCTCTTCAACCTTTCCACAAGGTCGGGAGTAAACCTGAAAGCAGTCTGTACTGTCCTTGTTGTTTCCATTTTGTATAACAATTTATACAAATATATAACAATTGCTTCAATCGCCAAAAATAATTATCTTTACGAGATTAGTTGTTCGGGTTTTCCGTATGAAAAAAATACTGTTCACAATAGCCGTCGCGCTTCTTCTCTGCATGCCAGCATCGGCATCAAAGAAGATGGGGAAGGAGTACGTCATAGGGTTCTATAACGTCGAGAATCTTTTCGATATCTATGACGACCCGCACACAAATGACGAGGAATTCCTCCCGGACGGAAAGAACGAGTGGACGGAGGACAAGTACCGGATCAAGCTCCACAACATTGCATCGGTCATCAAGGCCATGGCGGAGGAGAACGGGCGGTTTCACAGTGTGCTCGGACTTGCGGAAGTCGAAAGCGCGCGCGTGCTCAAGGACCTTGTCGCCCAGCCGGAGATATCGAAGACGGGTTACAAATATGTGCACAAAGAAGGCCCTGACCCTCGTGGCATCGACGTGGCCCTGCTGTATAACCCGAAGGAATTCACATATCTGGACAGTGAAAGCATTCCTTTCTCTTTTGACAAGGATGCAAACGTCAAGATGGATATCAGCGAGGCGGACAAGCGTTCGTTCCGTACGAGGGACATCCTGATGGTCCATGGAAAGATTGCCGGAGAAGAGTTCGCCTTCTACGTGGCACACCTTCCGTCCCGCATTGGAGGGAAGGGAACCGATACCCGCTGCGTAGGGGCCGACATAATCTACCGCCACTCACAGAAGATGCAGAAGAAATATCCCGGCATCAAGATAGTCGTGATGGGGGATATGAATGATGACCCAATAAATGAGAGCCAGAAGGTGTGGCTGCACGGCAAGGAGAAAATCAAGGAAGTGACTGACAAGGATTTCTTTTCTCCTTTCTACGTAATGCTAAAGGACGGTTTCGGCTCTCTTGAATACAAAGGCGAGTGGAACATCTTCGACATAATTCTGGTGAACAGGAATCTTGCCGTCGCGCCGGAGGGCGGACTCAGGATACAGTCGAATTCCAGGGGGTATTACGGGAATATCTTCAAGAAGGATTTTCTGACCCAGCAGTCGGGAAGATACAAGGGAACGCCGTTCAGGACATTCTCTGGAGGCAAGTTCATCAACGGTTACAGCGACCACTATCCTACATACATTGTAATCAGTAAAAAATAAGATAATGAAAAAATCATTGACTATCGCAGCTATGGCAATTGCACTTACAGCCTGCACCACAAATCAGAACCCTTTCCTTCAGGAATGGGATACTCCTTACGGGATACCTCCGTTCGACAAGATAACAGAAGCGGACTACCTCCCGGCAGTAAAGGAAGGAATCGCCCGGCAGGAGGCTGAAATCCAGGCCATCATAGACAACGCGGAGGAGCCTACGTTCGAGAACACCATCGCAGCTCTTGACGCGAGCGGAATGACGCTCGAGAAGGTCACGAGCGTGCTTTTCAACGTAAGTGAGAGTGACGCGACCGAATCTCTCAACGCCATCGTCGAAGAGGCTATGCCTCTGGTGTCCGCGCACAGCGACAATATCTTTATGAATCCTGAGCTCTTCGCACGTGTGGAGAAAGTTTACAATGCAGACCAGAGCGCATTGACGAAGGAACAGCAGATGCTCCTTAAGGACTGCTACAACAGTTTCGTCGATAACGGAATCGCCCTCCCTGCAGAGCAGCAGGCACGCCTGAAGGAGATAAATACGGAGCTTTCATCCCTTGCACTCGTGTTCGGCAACAACCTGCTTGACCAGAGCAACGCGTTCAAGGCTGAGTTCGGGTTCTCTGTTGCGAACTATTACGACAAGATGGCTTCCATCGAGGACAGGGATCTCCGTGAGAGGATTTTCAAAGCATATTCCCTCCGTGGAAACAACAATGACGAAAAGGACAACAAGGCCACGGTTCTGCGCATAATGGAGCTCCGCATAGAGAAGGCCCATATCCTCGGATATGACACGCCTGCAGCTATGATACTGCACGACAAGATGGCTGGAGATCCTGAGACTGTGGATGAGTTCCTCGCAGGGATAATGGAGGCTGCGATGGCCCGCGCCAAGGAAGAGGTCGCCGATATGGAGGCTGTGGCCGGTCACAAGATTGAGCCTTGGGATTATATGTACTATGCCGAGAAGGTTCGCAAGGCCCGCTACGACCTTGATGAGAGCGAGGTGATGCAGTATTTCAAGATGGAGAACGTGCGTGCCGGTGTATTCGGGAACGCAACCCGCCTTTACGGAATCAATTTCGAACCGATAACGGATGTCGCCCTCTACAATCCTGAGTGCGAGGCTTTCAAGGTGACAGATGCGGATGGTTCCCTCATCGGCGTCATCATCACTGACTACTATCCTCGCGACACTAAGAGAGCCGGTGCCTGGATGACGAACTTCGTCAATCAGTACAAGACTCCTGACGGACAGGACATACGCCCCGTAATCGTCAATGTCGGCAATTTCAACAAGCCTACCGAGGACAGCCCTTCACTCCTGAACATCGACCAGGTGGAGACGATGTTCCACGAGTTCGGACACGCCCTTCACGGACTTCTCAGCCAGTGTACATACCGTTCTACAAGCGGGACGTCGGTAAAGCGCGATTTTGTCGAACTTCCGTCGCAAATCAACGAGAACTGGGCGTTCGAGCCTGAGGTCCTCGCTACATACGCGTTCCACTATCAGACTGGAGAGGTCATCCCTGACGAACTTGTTGCCAAGGTACAGGCTGCGGCCAACTTCAACCAGGGCTTCACTACCGGAGAGCTTTGCGCGGCCAGCATACTTGATATGAAATGGCACGAACTTTCAAGCATAGAAGGTGTAGATGTGGATGCTTTCGAGCAGAAGGCCTGCGAAGAGATGGGACTGATCTCAGAAATTATCCCACGCTACCGCAGTACGTATTTCAACCATATATTCGGCAGTAGTGGATACAGTGCAGGCTATTACAGCTACCTGTGGGCCGAGGTGCTTGACAAGGACGCCTTCGAACTCTTCAAGCAGAAGGGCATCTTCGATCACGAGACTGCTATGAGCTTCCGCCACAACGTCCTCGAGAAGGGTGGCAGCGACGAGCCTATGACACTTTACAAAAATTTCCGTGGCGCCGATCCTGATGCTTCTGCACTTCTGAGGGCCCGTGGACTGAAATAACATCCAATAGAGATATGAACAGAAAAGTATTATTGATGATCCTTGATGGTTGGGGCGAAGGACGTCACGACCATTCTAATGCGATTTATACTCAGGGAGCTCCTTTCATTGATTCCCTGAGAGCCAAATATCCTATGTCACACCTGAATGCCTGCGGAGAATACGTCGGGCTTCCTGACGGGCAGATGGGCAATTCCGAAGTGGGACATATGAATCTTGGTGCCGGACGTGTCGTCTATCAGGATCTCGTGAAGATCAATATGGCCTGCAGGGATCATTCCCTTATGCAGAATGATGAGATAAAGGCTGTTTACGACTATGTGAGGAAGACAGGAAAGAAGCTTCATTTCTTCGGCCTGTGTTCGCACGGCGGAGTTCATTCGTCCCTCAATCACCTGTATGAATTCCTCGCGGAGGCCAAGAAAAACGGTCTTGAAGATGTATATGTACATTGCTTTATGGACGGCCGCGACACGGATCCGAGGAGCGGCTACGGCTTCGTGAAGGAACTCGAAGAGAAGATGGAGCAGACAACCGGCAGGATTGCCACCGTCTGCGGACGTTTTTATGCGATGGACCGTGACAAGAGGTGGAACCGTATCAAGGAAGCCTATGATATGCTGGTGGACGGCAAGGGAGCAGCGTTTGAAAGTGCTCTCGAAGGCATTCAGGCATCTTATGATGCTGAGGTTACAGATGAATTCATCAAGCCTATTGTCATCACTAAGGACGGAAAGCCGCTTGCAAAGGTTGAGGAAGGGGATGCAGTCATCTTCTACAATTTCCGCAACGACCGTGCGCGTGAGCTTACAAATGTCCTTACCCAGAACGATATGCCTGAGGAAGGAATGCACACGCTTCCTCTCTACTACTGTTGTCTGACTCCTTACGATGCCTCTTTCACCGGACTGCACATCCTCTTCGACAAGGAGATAGTGAAGGATACGCTTGGAGAGACCATAGCAAAGGCCGGCAAGAGGCAGCTGCGCATCGCGGAGACCGAGAAATATGCCCACGTGACGTTCTTCTTCAACGGCGGTCGCGAGACTCCGTTCGAGAACGAGGACAGAATCCTTGTGAATTCTCCGAAGGTGGCCACCTATGACCTTCAGCCGGAGATGAGCGCTCCGGAGGTTGCTGACAAGCTGGTCGAGGCTATAAAGACAGAGAAGGAAGATATGATCATCCTCAATTTCGCGAATGGAGATATGGTCGGACATACCGGTGTCTATGATGCGATCTGCAAAGCAGTAAAGTGCGTGGATTCCTGTGTGGAAAAAGTGGTTACAGCTGCATTGGAGCACGATTATGTGGTACTCCTTACCGCAGACCACGGCAACGCCGACTATGCAGTCAACGAGGATGGCAGCCCTAATACAGCCCATTCACTCAACATCGTACAGTTCATCGTGATAGGGGAGCCTTCAGTGAAGACCGTCAAGGACGGTGCACTTTGCAACGTGGCGCCTACGATACTCAAGCTGATGGGCATCCCGCAGCCTGAACTGATGACAGCCGAGCCTCTCATCTGAGATGTATAAGTTCATTCCGATACACAAGACCCTTGTCTGGGGCACGGAAAGTTGGGTGCTTTCCGCTGTCCCGGGCAGTGAGTCCGTGGTTGCCGAAGGTCCTGATGCCGGGAGAAAGATAACCGACATCTATCCGGGACAGTTCCCGCTGCTCGTGAAGTTCATAGACGCGCGGCAGGACCTGAGCATACAGGTGCATCCTGACGACAGACTGGCGGCCCGTTATGGGGGAAGCGGCAAGACAGAGATGTGGTACGTGATATCGGCGGCGGAGGATGCCCGCATAATAAGCGGGCTCAAGTCCGAAATAACTCCCGAGGAGTATGACAAACTGATTGAGGGGGAAGATATCAAGTCCGTACTCGCCGAGTACAGGACCGTGCCGGGAGATGTGTTCTACCTACCTGCGGGAAGGATCCACGCTATAGGGAAGGGCTGCTATCTGGCCGAGATCCAGCAGACGTCGGCAATCACTTTCCGAATCTATGACTACGGCCGTCCGGGGCTTGACGGCAAGCCGCGCCAGCTGCATACCATGCAGGCCAGGGAAGCTATTGACTACACCGTTTACGGAGATTACAGGACGCATTACGTAGCAAAGCCGGGCAAGCTTGTCGAACTTGTAAGATGTCCTCATTTCGTGACCTCCCTGCTTGAAACGGACAAACCATACGCCAGCCGTAACAGGTCGGACATACAGATAGTGGTGTGCGTCGAAGGTTCCGTCAGGGTGAACGGAACATCACTGACCGCCGGTGAAGCCGGGCTTCTCCTCGAGGAGAAACTCGACCTTGTTCCGGATGTCGCTTCAAAGCTTCTTCTTGTCAGGAGATAATCAACCCTCGACCAGTTCGAAATCCAGCAGCC
>JAZUKB010000030.1:0-5313 GCA_045643085.1 Candidatus Cryptobacteroides sp. | reverse complement strand
CACTTCTTCGCCTCGTAGGTAAGAGACGTCAGATACTGGATTATCTCCAGCAGATTGACATTGAGAGATACAGAAGTATTGTCAAGGAGCTCGGTCTCCGTCGATAAGAAGATAGGAAAGACAAGGGGTGGTGCCCGGGCGGTACCATCCCTTTTTTGACGAAAAGACGTAAAGGAAAACAATAAGATGAACATTATCAACAAAAAGATCACACTTGCGGATGGACGCGTGATCGAAATCGAGACCGGAAAGCTCGCCAAGCAGGCGGCCGGTTCAGCAGTAGTAAAGATGGGTGGCACAATGCTTCTCGCCACCGTAACAGCAGCGACGGAAGTCAAGGACGGGGCTGATTTTATGCCTCTTACAGTTGACTACAAGGAGAAATTCTACGCTGCAGGACGTTTCCCTGGAGGATTTATGAAGAGGGAAGGAAAGTCTTCAGACTATGAAATCCTTATCTCCCGCCTCATCGACCGTCCGATCAGACCTTTGTGGCCGGATGATTTCCACCTCGAGGTTTTTGTGAACGTAACATTGATTTCAGCTGAGAAGGATATTCAGCCTGACGCTCTTGCGGGTCTTGCCGCATCCTGCGCCCTTGCGACTTCGGACCTCCCGTTCCAGGGACCTATTTCCGAGGTTCGCGTATGCCGTATCGACGGCAAGTTCGTGATCAACCCTACTTTCTCCGAAATGGAGAGGGCCGACCTTGAGCTTATGGTCGCTGCGACGGAAGAGAACATTATGATGGTTGAAGGTGAGATGAAGGAAGTGAGCGAGCACGATATGCTCGAATCCATCAAGTTCGCCCACGAGGAGATCAAGAAGCACTGCCGTGTACAGAAGGAGCTTATGCACGAGCTTGGTACGGACGTCAACAAGAGGGACTATCCTCACGACATAGAGGACGAAGACCTCAAGAAGGCAGTATATGATTTCTGCTACGACAAGTGCTATGCCCTTGCAAAGTCAGCAAAGCCGAAGCACGAGCGTGAAGACGGTTTCGAGGCCATCAAGGAGGAATTCATTGCCACTATCCCGGAGCCTGGTGATTCCATTGAAGAAAGGGATGCCTACAATACAAAGCTCGTACTTGCAGGACGCTATTACGGTGCTGTTGAGAAGGAGGCTATGCGTAATATGATTCTTGATGAAGGTTGCCGTCTCGACGGACGTGTATGCAATCAGGTCCGCCCTATATGGTGCGAGGTTGGTTATCTCCCTTGCGCGCACGGTTCTGCAATCTTCACCCGCGGTGAGACCCAGTCCCTGGCTTCCGTAACTCTCGGAACCAAGATGGATATGAAGGAGACGGATGAGGTTCTTATCCAGGATGACCAGCAGGTCGTTCTCCACTACAACTTCCCTCCGTTCGCAACGGGAGAGGCAAAGAGCCAGAGAGGCGTCGGCCGTCGTGAGATCGGTCACGGAAACCTTGCTCTCCGTGCTCTCAAGCCGGTCATTCCGGTTGCCCCGGAGAATCCGTATGCAGTACGTATCGTGTCAGATATTCTTGAGTCAAACGGTTCTTCTTCAATGGCTTCAGTGTGCGGCGGTTGCCTCGCGCTGATGGATGCCGGTGTGAAGATCAAGAAACCTGTTGCAGGTGTGGCTATGGGACTCATCACTGATGCTGAGCGTCCTAATGACCGTTATGCCATACTTACCGATATCCTTGGAGACGAGGATCATCTCGGCGATATGGACTTCAAGGTCACCGGAACAGCCGACGGTATCACTGCCACTCAGGTGGATATCAAGGTTGACGGTCTGTCATACGACGTGCTTGAAAAGGCCCTCGAACAGGCCCGTCAGGGACGTATGCACATTATGGGTGAGATGATGAAGACCATCTCGGCTCCACGTGAGGATTACAAGCCGTTCGTTCCTCGTATCGAACAGCTCCGCGTAGCTGCCGAATTCATCGGTGCCATCATCGGAAAGGGTGGAGAGACCATCCAGAAGATTCAGAAGGAGACCGGAACCGTCATTACGATTACTGAGGAGCCGCTCCCTGGAGGAGGTACCGAGGGAGTTGTCGATGTCGCATCAAATGATAAAGAGGCGATGCAGAAGGCTCTCGATTGGATAAAGGGCATCTGTGCTGTCCCTGAGGCCGGTACGACATATCACGGAAAGGTCGTAAGTATCCTGGAGTTCGGAGCATTCGTAGAGATTCTTCCTGGGAAGGAAGGCCTCCTGCACGTCAGCGAGATTGCCTGGACAAAGACCGAGAAGGTCGAGGATGTCCTCAAGGTAGGTGACGAAGTTGATGTGAAACTTCTCGAAATAGATGCAAAGACAGGAAAGATGCGTCTTTCAATACGTGCCCTTACAGAGAAACCTGAAGGGTATGTAGAGCCGGAGCGCAAACCTCGTCCGGAACGCGGAGACCGCGGACCACGCAGGGATGACCATCGCGGACCTCGTCGTGACTCCGACCGTGGCCCACGCAGGGATGGGGAGCGTCGCGGAAACGATCGCCCTCGCCGTAATTTCGGCCATAACGAAGAGGCTCCTGCACCGCAGATAGACGATTTCAAAGAGCCTGCAGAAGAGATATTCTAGGGCAGCTATAGTATTTTAGTGCACTCACCTCAAACAGCTTTTCCGCGACAGCGGCTTTGGACAGTTGTCTGGAGTGAGTGCGTGTTAATTCCGATAATATGAACAAGACATTCACCACTTTCATTTGCCTCCTGACACTATGTGTGACTTCCTGTGGTGTACAGCGGAACAGAATACTTTCCACCACACCGGAAATGATTCCGGACAGGGTTGCGGAATGGACCATATCCGGAATTCCCTTCAACAACGGGGATTTTTCCGGCCTTGCGTTTTCCGCCGACGGCAAGCGTATGATTGCTGCGTTCAACAGTGCGGCGTTGTATTGGATGGATATTCCCGTGGAGGGTCAGGAACTTACCTTCGAGCCCTTTGAGGTGGAAGGAGCCCGGTTCCATATAGATAAACGTGATTGCGAATGTGTCACGTTGAACGGGACAACGGGTGACATCTATTATGGGCAGGAACGGGATGGAAAGTTCAAGGGCGCATCCATCTACAGAATCAAGGCTCCAGAATATGATACCGAAGAACTGGTGATGACGTTCGAGAGAGACCTGATACCTGACGGAAACAGTGGAATCGAAGGCCTTGCCTGGGTGAGTGGAGACAACTTCATTGTCGGTCGTGAAGGCCAATGGAGCAGACGCAGCAATTCGCAGCGGCTTCAGCCGATGATGATATTTTTCTCCGAGTCAAAAGGCGTAACCGGAACCATTGTCCCTTCTGAAGAAATAAAGCAGATAGCCGAAGTAGTGTATGATGACGTCCGTGACTGTCTATGGATTCTGGACGGAGACTATGACAGGATTCTCTATCGATGTGATATGAGCGGTAAAGTCATCGATCGTTTCCCTATCCCTGACATCAAGAATGCAGAAGCTCTTCTCCTTGACAGAAAGAGGGAGTGCATCTGGATCGGATCCGACGAGGAGCCTTCAAAACTGTACAGAATCGGCTTCAGAAACCTGTAGTACATTATATGTCGGCAGACAGACTACCCTCTGAGCTCATTTCCGCGATAGCGGGTGCAGATAAGAGCTCAGAGGGTAGCCTGTTTGTTGACTTGTAAATAAGTAATGTGCCGCTTGCCGGCTATTGTGAGATCGGTTTGTACTTAGGCACGAGCGTCTTCATTATCGTCCAGGCGATAAGATAAGCTATTCCGCAGAAGCAGAATACGATGAAATACCCGGCAGGCTTGCCTTCGAATCCCAGGAACGTGAACGCCGAACCCGCATTCTCGGCGTAGGTGAAGAGATTGCCGGCCACTTTCTGCACTATCATCGAACCGATTCCCCCGGCCATTGTGCCGATGCCGGTGATGGTGGCTATCGTGCTCTTTGGAAACATATCTCCGATAGTCGAAAACAAGTTGGCGGACCAGGCCTGATGCCCCGCGCCTGCAAGACCGATGAGGATTGCCGGCCACCAGGGCGAATTGAAACTCATCCCGAGTGGCTGCGCAAACAGTGCCGCCAGCGGGAAGAATGCGAAAATGAGCATCGCCAGCATCCTTCCGGAATAAGGGTCCATTCCTTTCCTGTCAACGAATACCTTCGGAAGATATCCGCCGATTATTGAAATCACGGTCACGATGGCGTACAAGGTGAATATCAGCCATTGTCCCAGGCTGGATGTCGCCGGAGCGTGGAACTGGTTGCTGAAATATGACGGGGCCCAGAAAAGGAAGAACCACCATACTCCGTCCGTGAAGAATTTGCCGGTGATGAAAGCCCAGGTCTGTCTGTATCTGAAGCATCTGATGAATGGAATGCTCTTCTGCGCGTCGGTCTGATCCGCACTCCCATTCTTCGATTCTGCGTCATCCTGATGGATATATTCCAGCTCTGCTTCGTTTACGTGACGGCTCTTCTCAGGCTTCTCGTACATGAATGCCCAGAAGAACATCCAGATGAAGCCCAGCGCTCCTATTATTATGAACGCCATTTCCCAACCCAGCTTCATCGCCAGCGGCGGGATGCAGAGCGGTGCGGCAAGCGCACCCACTGAAGCGCCTGCATTGAATATCGAGGTGGCGAAAGCGCGGTCCTTCTTCGGGAAATATTCCGCAGTCACCTTGATGGCTGCCGGGAAGTTGCCGGATTCGCCCAATGCAAGTATTCCCCTGCAGAGCAGGAACAGATAAACCGAAGTCGTCGATATGGCAAGCGCGGCATTGCTTCCGACTTCGACCGCCCTGAGGGCTGCCACGCTGCCGATACCTTCGGTGAGCTGGGCTGTCGCCCATCCGCAGGCCGCGTGCAGGCAGGCACCGGCCGACCATACGCCTATTGCGATGATGTAGCCTTTTTTCGTGCCAAGCCAATCGACGAACCTTCCCGCGAAGAGGCAGGCCACGGCATAGAATATAGAGAAAAAGCTTGTGATTGTACCGTAATTGGCGTCTGTCCAGTGGAATTCCGGCTTTATGAACTCCTCATAGGTGAGCGACAGCACCTGACGGTCAAGATAATTGACGGTGGTTGCCACAAAGAGCAGCGAGCAAAGCCACCATCGCCAGTTGGTCATCAGTTTCTGTTGTGTTGACATCATCTTGTCTCATTTATTATTGACAGGGATTCCCTGCACAGTTCAGATATCTTTTCCCATTGTCCGGCGGCAATGACCTCCTTCGGGAAAAGGTTCGAGCCCATTCCGACGCAGGTGACACCTGCCTTGAACCACTCCTCGAGATTGCCTCTCTCCGGTTTGACACCTCCGGTTACCATTATCCTGCTCCACGGC
>JAZUKB010000029.1:0-9793 GCA_045643085.1 Candidatus Cryptobacteroides sp. | reverse complement strand
TGCCATAAAGAAAACCCATAGTGTTCCTGAGATCAAGACGCTTACTTTTTCCTCTACCGGTGAAATGTCGGACTTGCGGGATGTTGTGGAATTGTACATAGATTCGTTGGCAAATGGATATGAGGACGGAACAGACGCCATAATAGATGGGAATTTCCGCTTCTGGTGGCTTAAATCAAATTCGAAAAAGATATACAGCTATTCAGATATACTTTAGAAATCGCCTGTTTGTGTCATATTCATCTGTTTATGTGGAGATGTAATATCTAAACCAAAATTGTCACATTTTTTGTCACATTGGAAACTAAAAATGGCTCACAGAATACTGTGGGCCATTTTTCAGCGGAGAGACAGGGATTCGAACCCTGGGTACCCTTTTGGAGTACACACGATTTCCAATCGTGCCTCTTCAGCCACTCGAGCATCTCTCCAATCAAGATGCAAATATAATGTTTTTTTTGAAATTATCAGATAGGGTAGATGCCGGCGCCGATGTAGTTGATGAGAGACTGTGGCGCTATCTTGATCTGCATCCCGCGGATGCCTGCGCTGATATAAATGTAAGGGAATAGAAGCGCGCTCTCGTGGATGAATGTCGGGAACGGCTTTTTCATTCCGATAGGGGAGCAGCCACCGCGGATATAACCTGTGGTGGGCAGGAGCTCTTTCATATGGAGCATCTCGGCGGATTTGTTGCCGGAGATTCTGGCAGCTACCTTGAGGTCCACTTCAAAATCTCCCGGTATCACGCAGACAAAGCAGCCGGTCCTGTCTCCCCGCAGTACAAGTGTCTTGAAGACCTGGTCTATGTCTTCTCCCAGCTCTGCAGCCACGTGCTGCGCCGAGAGGTCGTCTTCGGTGTATGAATATTCTATCAGTTCGTATTCTATTCCCGCTGCGTCAAGCAGCCTGGCAACATTTGTCTTGTTCATTGTGGGACAAAAATATATATATTTGCTTAAAATGAATAGAAATATGCGAAAATCAACGGCTTCCGTAATCCTGTCATTGCTGCTGGCAATCCCTGTCCTTGCGCAGCCGCAGGACAAGTATCTCGATGACTTCAAGGGGTGGATCCGGACACTCGGGTCCGATGAATTCGGCGGCAGAAAGCCGATGACACAATATGAGGACAAGACTACGGGATACCTTGCGGGAGAATTCTTGCGTCTGGGGCTTGAACCTGCCTTCGGGGACAGTTACCTGCAGGCTGTACCGGAGATATCGACGACGGTGCGTCTGCCCCGCAACCGCATCAACATCAGGGCACGTGGGGGAAAAGTGATCTGGCGCTATCCTGAGGATGTGATGGTATGGACATCCAGGGCTGTTGACGAGGTGGACCTGAAGAATGTGGAATACGTGTTCTGCGGGTTTGGCATAGATGCCCCGGAATACGGATGGAATGATTTCGAAGGCGTTGACGTGAAAGGGAAGATTGTGATAGCGATGGTCAACGATCCGGGGTTCTATGATCCTTCTTTGTTTCGCGGGCGGAATATGACATATTACGGCAGGTGGACTTACAAGCTGGAGCAGGCCAGACTCCTGGGCGCGGCGGGATGCTTGATTCTGCACGACGAGGCTGCTGCGGGATATGGCTGGCACGTTTGCGTCAACGGACATAAGGAGAGTAATCTCGCATTGTACGATGAGGATACCCGCAATGCCGGGGAACTCGCGGTCAAGGGATGGCTGCGGGAGGAAGCCTGCCGGGTGTTGTTCGCGAAATGCGGACTGGATTTCGAAGAGTTGGTCGCAAGTGCAAAGAAACCCGGTTTCAAGGCTGTGCCGCTCAAGGCATCAGGGTCTGTGCATCTGGATGTCGACTATGAGATCGGGTCCACGGATAATGTAGCCGCAGTACTTCCAGGCACCGACCTTAAGGACGAATGCGTCGTGTTCTGTGCCCACTGGGACCACTTCGGCATAGGAACCCCTGATGAATCCGGCGATGCGATATACAATGGCGCTGCGGACAATGGATCCGGGTTGGCGGCGATTCTTATGATTGCGGAGAAATTCACCCGGATGCCTGCGCCGAGGCGTTCCATTCTGTTCCTTGCACCTACATCGGAGGAAAGCGGACTGTTCGGGTCCCAGTATTATTGCGAACATCCCGCGTTCCCTATGGACAGAACAGCGGCGTGTATCAATTTCGACTGTATTGCGCCTGCTCCTCTGACACGCGATGTGATGATTCTTGGAGGGGGTGAGAGTGACCTGGACCATTATGTATCGGCGGCTGCGGCTTCTCAGAACAGGTATGTCGTGTTCGACCGGGACAATTCCGACGGATGGTTCTTCCGCTCCGACCATTACAATTTCGTGAAGAGGGGAGTGCCTGCCGTCGTTGTCAAATACGGAGAAGATTTCGTCCATCCGGGATATATCAACAGATATCCTCAGTCAGACTGGTATCATAAGCCTTGCGATGAATTCAAGGATGACTGGGATTTCGAGGGCGCAATAGCCAACGTGAACCTTATGTTCGGAGTCGGGGTTGGCATCGCCAATACCTGGCCAGCCGCGAAGAAATACGTGGCGCTGAGTTTTGATGACGGTCCCAATGTGGTGACAACCCCTAAGGTGCTGGATGTGCTGGAGGAGAACGGCGTGCCGGCTTCATTCTTTGTCATAGGGCAGAATATCAACGATGACAGCGCCGAAATGATGCGCAGGGCAGTAAGCCTTGGTTGCGACATCGAGAACCATTCCTGGACACACTCTCAGATGCCTCAGCTCAGCGCGGAACAGATAAAGGACGAGATTGAGGCTACGAGTGCCGAGATTGAGAAGCGTATCGGAGTCAGACCGTCATTCTTCCGACCTCCATACATAAGTGTCAACCGGACTATGTTCGATGTCATAGACCTGACCTTTATCTGCGGACTTGGATGTGAAGATTGGGTGCCTGAAGTGAGTGCGGAGCAGCGTGCTGCAACAGTACTTGGCTCCGTCCGGGACGGCAACATCCTCCTGCTCCACGATATGGAAGGCAATGACAACACCGTTGAAGCCCTGAAAATCATTATCCCGGAGCTCAAGTCAAGGGGGTTCGAGTTTGTCACGGTACCGCAGCTGTTCAAACTGAATGGAGCCGTCCCCGAAGCCCACAACGGTATTGTCTATACCAACGTGCTTCAGTAAGTTACCTGCCGCGGGCAAGTTCCCACAATATGTAGGGGATGTCGAATCCTGACGCTATGGATGTCGACAGACCGCCGGTGAAGCGTGGGTTGCATTCGAGAAAGTATGCTCTTCCGGATGGATCCACCCTGAAGTCGAAGCCGCACACGCCGTCGTACTCTGCGGTGTCGAGCATCCTTCGCGCAATATCCACCAGCTCCGGGTATCCGGTGGCGGTACGCTCCAGCGAAGGTCCGTTGCCGTGTCTTGATACCGTGTGGTAGCACTCGGCGCGGAAATAGCCGTTCCATCTAAGTGCATCCACGCTGAAGTCTTCACCTTCTATGAATTCTTCAATAAGGTAGGGCTCTCCTGCTCTCTGGTGTGAAATGAGATTCTTCAGGGCGGCCCTGCTCTTCGGTATGTGGACTCCCTGCCCTCCGAATGATACGTCCCTTTTGAAAACGAGCGGAAAACGGCTGTCATCCGGTATGGCTTCGAATATCTGCGGCTGCCTTATACCCAGTGACGATGCGAGGGAACTGCATCCTGTCTTGCTGTCGAGCATCATTATCGTCTTTTCGTATCCGACAGGGACGGCTATGCCTTCCGGAATGTCCATTCTGCATCTTGCCAGGGCTGTCTGGCATCCTATGGGAAGAATCATTGACGGGGAGATACACTTCAGAGCATTGAGGAGTTCACGGCGATATCCTGACGCGTCCCTCAGTACATTCTGCGGGAACGGGACCTCCGCGACCGTGAGACCGTGTCTTTCCAATGACCCTCTAACGGTCCGCCCTATGTCTCCCATTGTCCCGAACAGAAGGATATCAGTTTCCATAACCGGTTGATTCGATGGTACAAATATACGAATTAAAGGGTGTTGCATTGTCTGGCTTTTTATTATCTTTGTATGATTCCGGAATATGTCCGGATACGAATGATATGGCAATAATAGAATGTAAGGAAGTATGCAAGAGCTTCGGGTCGAAAGTCGCCCTTGACAAGGTGAGTCTCGAGATTCCCGAAGGCCGGATATTCGGACTCCTGGGTCCGAACGGGGCCGGCAAGACAACCCTCATCAGAATTATCAACAGAATAACAATTCCGAATTCCGGAGAAATCCTGTTCAACGGCAGGGCAATCACTCAGCGGGACGTTGAGAAGATAGGCTATATGCCGGAGGAGAGGGGACTGTACCGTAAGATGAAGGTGGGTGACCAGGCGATGTATCTGGCGCAGCTCAAGGGTATGAGTGCGAAAGAAGCCCAGGCCGAGCTCAAGAAATGGTTTGTCCGCTTCGAGATACAGTCCTGGTGGGACAAGAAGGTTGAAGAGCTTTCAAAGGGTATGGCCCAGAAGCTTCAGTTCATCACAACCGTGGTGCACAAGCCTTCTCTTATGATTCTTGACGAGCCGTTTTCCGGTTTTGACCCGGTCAATGCCGAAATCATCCGTCAGGAGATACTCCGCCTCAAGGAGGAAGGAGCCACGATAATCCTTTCGACCCATAATATGGAATCCGTCGAAGAGCTCTGCGACGACATCGCTCTCATCAACAAGAGCCATCTGGTCATTACAGGAGGCGTCGATGATATCCGTCGCAGATACGGCAACAACAACGTGGAGCTCGTCTATTCCGACGCGGAAGGCCGTCATACCGAAGTTCTTCCACGTGAGACAGACGGCGCGTCCACGCTGCGCACATACCTTGACAAGGGTGTTCAGATCAATTCGTACAAAGAGCTGATGCCTAGGATGAACGATATTTTCATTAAACTTGTAACAGAAGGAGAATAGCGCTATGAATCTGCATACAATCAATATCATAATAGGGCGCGAGTATCTCAATCGCGTGAAGAAGAAGAGTTTCCTCGTTACCACATTCGTGGTTCCAGTGCTTATGGCAGCTCTTTGCGTCGTTCCTATCCTTCTGATGATGAACAGTAAGGAGAAGGCTAAAACCGTTGCTTTCGTGGATCGTTCCGGGATAGTCGGAAGTTTCCTTGAGAACACGGAGACGATAAACTACATTGATCTCACCACGTCCCCGGATGCTTCGGAACTCAAGAACAAGATGGAGGAACTCGGTTTCGACGCTGTTCTGTCAATCTCGGAACTGGATCAGGAAAACAAGACCGTGAGCGCTGAGATTACTTCCCGCAAGCCTCTCGGACTGGAGATGAGTGAGAATATAAACAACCGTCTGAACAAGGCGGTGGAGAGCTATAGGATAGAATCTTATGACATAGCTGGCCTCGAGCAGATAATGAAGGATGTGAAGGCCGATGTGAAGATGCGTTCTTATACGATGGATGATTCCGGGGAGGAGAAGATATCCGAAGCGGGGGTCAATTCAATCCTCTCTATGATTCTCGGTATGTTCATCTTCATATTCATCACAGTGTTCGGAAGTATGGTGATGTCTGCGGTCATCGAAGAGAAATCCAGCAGAGTGGTGGAAGTGCTCGTCAGCTCCGTCAAGGCCACGGAACTTATGTTCGGCAAGATCATAGGTGTGGCTGCCGTTGCACTTACACAGTTCCTTTTGTGGATAATCCTCACCGTCGCGATAGTAGGCGCCGCCGGATCCGTGATAGGTCAGGATATCCTTGGAGAACTTGATGCGGAACAGGTAGTGCAGACTGCAGGGATTGACGCCGAGACGGGCGCAGCCGTCGCACAGATGGCGGATCAGAGCGAGCTTTCTTCAATCTTGAGCACGATACAGGGACTAGACATCAGCCGCATTCTGGTTGTGTTCTTCGTGTTCTTTATTCTCGGATATCTCCTGTATGCCTCAATGTTTGCGGCTATCGGTTCCGCTGTTGAGAATGAAGGTGACACACAGCAGCTCCAGCTGCCTCTGACCATCCCTCTGATGCTGGCATATTTCATAGCCATATATGCATTCAGGGCACCGGACAGCGCCATCGCATTCTGGGGGTCGATGATTCCGTTCACTTCTCCTATCGTGATGCTCGCAAGAGTTCCGTTCGGTGTTGAGACCTGGGAAATACTGGTATCAGTAGCCATTCTTGTCGCGACCACGGGACTTATGGCCTGGCTGTCAGCCAAGATATACAAGGTCGGCATCCTTATGTTCGGCAAGAAATCAACCTGGAAGGATTTATGGAAATGGCTCAAGCAAAAGTAATATTTGTGTTGCCGCTTCTGTTCGCGGGCTGCGTGGCTTGCGCCCAGACCTACACCTGGACTCAGGTGCCTATGGACGGAAGTCGTGTCGGTGCGACAATCCCTACGGCCGAGAACGTCAGGGAAGCCCTCGGCTCAGTCGAGAACGGTGTGTACACAGCTCCTAATGGGAGGACTTATACGGGAATGGTTGCGGATGTGGCATCGATAATGCTCGAAGCCCAGCAGGAAATGGCTCCGGTGAAGGAATATCTCGGTTATGCTTCGGAGGATATGATTTGTACCTATCCGGAATCAGCCCTTTCCAATATGCTTGCTGACTGCATCAAGTCATCTGCGGAGGAGGTCTTCGGCAGAAAGGTGGATGTCAGTATGATCAATTTCGGTGGTATCAGGGTTGACCTTTACAAGGGAAACATCATTATGGATGACATAATGTCCATGCTGCCTTTCAAGAACTATCTGTGCTATGTGGCACTCAAGGGCTCGGATCTGCGTGCAATGTTCGAGAAGATGGCTTCCACCAGGGTGCAGGTCTTCGGAGGCGTCAGGTTGACGATAAAGGACCGCAAGTTGGAGGAAGTCCTCATTGGAGGCGAACCGTTGGACGATGAGCGTGTGTACGGTCTTGCAACCGTAGATTTCCTGCTCAATGGCGGTGATGATATATTTGCTGCGCGCAATGCCCGGGAACTCATAATATCGGAAGTGCTTGTGCGCGATACCGTGCTGCCATATATCCGTTCCCTGACAGCCCAGGGTAAGCCTGTCTGCTACAGCATTGACGGAAGAGTGAAAATCATCAAGGAGGAATAGTTATGATCAAGTCTTTGATAATGATACTCGGCAGTATCGTGATACTGCATCTCAATGATACGCACAGCCATCTCGACCCCCTGAAGGACGGGACGGCCGGCGTGCTGGAAAGGGCCGCGTTCATCGACAGTGTGCGTACTGCACGCGGAGCAGATAACGTGCTTCTCCTTCACGCGGGCGATATGGGACAGGGGTCATCGTATTTCACAATCTTCAACGGAGATATCGAGATAGATCTTGCTAATGCACTCGGCTATGACTGCGTCTCGCTGGGCAATCACGAATTCGACAACGGGATTGAAGAGCTCGCCAGGCGTCTCGCAAATCTGAAATGCCCTGTCGTCTGCGCCAATTACGACTTTTCGACATTCGAGGCCGGCAAGTATGTCAAGCCATATACGATACTGTACAAGGGAGGAAAGAAGATAGGCATCGTCGGCTTACTGTGTGATATCACCAGGGTTGTTTCCAGAGCGATATCGGACCGCATCCCGAAGTATGACACCGTGGAAGCCGCAAACAAGTGGGCTTCGTATCTCAAGAACGAAGAGAAGTGCGATATTGTCATCGCCCTGACTCATCTGGGTTACAGCGGTGAGAGCGGAGTCAACGACATCGACTTGATACCTCAGACGAAAGATATAGATGTCGTGGTCGGAGGACATTCACACACCAAGTTGGATGAGATATCCTGGGTGAAGAATGCCGAAGGGCGAAAGATTCCGATCGTCCAGGACTGGTGTTGGGGCTACCAGGTGGGTATGCTGGAAATCAATTTCTAGAGAATATTCATCGACTGCTCGCGGATTTTCTCGAGCTCGTCTTTCATACGGACCACGCATTTCTGAATGGATGCGTGGTTCGCTTTTGATCCAGTGGTGTTTATTTCGCGTCCCATTTCCTGGATGATGAATCCGAGCTTCTTCCCGGGGTATGGTTCACTGTCTATGGTGTCCAGGAAGTATTTGCAATGCTGGCGCAGACGCACCCTCTCCTCGTTTATGTCCAGTTTCTCAAGGTAGAATATCATCTCCTGCTCAAACCGCTGCTCGTCCAGTTTGACTTTAAGCTCCTCGGCGGCTTTTGTGATTCTTTCCCTTGCCGCCGTGATGCGTTCCGGTTCATACTGCTCTATCTCGTCGTAGAGGTCCAGAATGTTCTGTACCCTTCCGGTAACGTCCTTGTACAGGGATACACCTTCATCAGCCCGGTATCCGTCGATTCTGTCCAGAGCCTCGTCTATTGCCCTGCTAACAAGGGACCAGTTGTCTTCGGTGATAATGTCCTTTCTGGAGGCATCGATGACGTCTGGCATCCTCAGCAGCGTGCCGATCAGCTGGTTCGGGTCATTGGCCTCGTTCAGGTTGCCTGCGCCAATGGCCTTGCCGAGTTCGGATATCTGGGTGTAATACTCTCTGGCAAGATCAATGTTTATTTTTTTGGAATTGTCGGCAGCGTTCGGTTCCCAAGTCAGGAACATATCTATCGTGCCTCTCTGCAGTTTGTCGGCTATCCTGTGCCTTATTTCAAGCTCCTTGTCCTTCGGCAGAAGCGTGGTCTTTATGCTTATGTCAGCGTTCTTTCCGTTTACCGACCTCAGTTCCACTGTAAGCTTGCCGTTTTCCAGGATGGCTTCGGACTTGCCGTAGCCTGTCATTGATCTTATCATCATTTGTTGGTATTTCTTCTGCAAAAGTACAAATTATACCCGTACTTTTATATGTAAATTTAGCGTAAAAGAGTGCGAAAGATGCCAACTAATCTCAGAAAGATATCCCTTTCAGCTTTTTTCTCAATGATTCTCCTGCCGTTTTCCGGACCCGTGGCAGAGGCTCAGATTGATACTGCCGGTATTTATGGCGAGCGCAAGGATACTCTGGATGCCAGTGTATTCGTAGCAAGGCAGAGTTCCAACTACCTGTCCAAGGGCAAGGACCTGCGGACCGAGGTGATATCCGCGGCGGGTCTCTGCAAGATGGCCTGCTGCAACCTTGCGGAGAGTTTCGAGAATTCGGCCAGCGTCACCGTCGGCTATTCCGATGCCGTTACCGGTGCAAGGCAGATAAGGCTGCTGGGGCAGAGTGGTATCTACACGCAGATGCTTGACGAGAACCGTCCGGTGATGAGGGGGCTTAGCGCTCCTTTCGGCCTCAATTATGTGCCAGGGCAGTGGCTGGAGAGCATACAGATTGCCAAGGGAGTCACATCGGTCATCAACGGGGTTGAGTCGATGACCGGACAGATCAATATGGAGCACCGCAAGCCTACGGATGAAACGCCACTTTATGTCCAGGCCTCGGTTATGAACGACACGAAGTGCGACCTCAATGTGATATCGGCCATTCAGTTCGATGAATTGTCCACCTGGAGTACCATTGTACTCGCTCACGTGGACGGGAATTTCAAATCCATGGACATGAACGGAGACGGCTTTATGGATGATCCGAGGCAGCTCCAGTTCAACCTCTCGAACAGATGGCTCTATTTCGGGCAGGACGGAGTGCAGGTCCGTTTCGGTGTCCGTGCCATTCAGGACCGTCGTAACGGTGGACAGATGGAAGAAAAAGGTGAAGGCCGATGGAAGGCGGATATTCTCAACAGGTCCATAGGTTCATATGTCAAGGTGGGCGTGCCTCTGAATGAGGAGAATACCAGCAACATAGCCCTCGTGGCCGATTATACCTATCAG
>JAZUKB010000028.1:0-4369 GCA_045643085.1 Candidatus Cryptobacteroides sp. | reverse complement strand
CTCGTTTCCGGTGGCCTTGTACGCTCTGCCCAGACCTATCCAATACTGATGGCGGCTCAGGCCCCACGGCCATTCCTCGTATTCCAGAGGTGTGTTGTTGCGTGTCCAGATGACTGTGTCTCCAAACTGCTCGCCCATCAGAAGGTTGTTCACCGTATTGGTCACCTCCTTCAGATCATAACTGCCATTGTCACTGCTGTTGTCGGCATTGTTCCAGTCAAACTTGTACTGACGGTTGCGCAGGTATGAGACGAAGCTGCGTTTGGCTCCGGCAATATCGCTAGATGCGAAAGCATCTTTCACTCTCTCCAATCCGGGGGTGTCGAGATTGATGGTGTCGAAGAAATCCTCGTCGCTCAGCAGTGTGCCGTATACTATGGGAGATGTCAGCTGACAGGACAAGGTGCTTATCTCCTCTTTGCCTTTCATCATCGATGCAAGTGTGGCCAGACGCTCTTCGTAGAGTTTCTTGCTCGTGAGGGGGCAGGCGGCACTGAGCAGAACGTAGGTGTAGCCCCGGGCAATGTTCACGGCATCATCGCTCTCCACCCACGCTTTGTCGCTGAGCAGAAGATTGCTCATCCATTCGATGGCCTGCCTTATGCTTCCACCGTTCTTCGTTTCATACAGCCAAAGGTTGGAACCGGCTTTCTCTGCCATCAGAGCCATTCTCACAAGAGTGACGAGGTGCTCGGTCCTGGCCAGGACAGTGTTGCCGGGGCCGACCATAATTTCGCCGTCGGAGGCAAGAATCCTGTCAAGGCGGGCCTTTGTCGTGGCATCCACAAACACCTTCATCTCGTGCAGCCACTCTCTTTCAAAGAATGTCTTCGAAGCGGTCAGCAGCACATCATATCCTATACCCTGATAATCGTCAAGCTGTTTCATCCTTGTAAGCATATCATCGCTCCCCAGGTGCTGCAGCAACTCGTCAAACCATTGTCTCATTGCAGTGTCATCCGCGCTGTTCCACGCCTTTGAACCGTCGGTGAGCAGATATCCGTCGAGCATATCGATGATATTGCTCATCGCCACGAAGTCAGAGTCAGCAGGCAGCCTCGGCGAAAGGCGTGTGGCCGCGTCGGTCATCCAGGGCCGGATGTAGTCATACACTCTGGCGGCATATTTCTCCTGACGGGTGAGGTAATATGCCTCGCCGAGGGTCCTGACCTGTCCGCATACGGTTTTCAGCACCTCGGTGTCACCGGCTGTCGGTGACGGTATCGGATTCTGCATCAATCGGTCAGCTTCGGAAATCAGCCGAGCGGCGGCGTCCCGTACCGTAATGTCATCACGCAGGATGGCTCTGTGGCTCTTGTCAAGCACTGAGCGGTTGAGAAGTGTGAGCGGTTCTAGATTGTCGTAGTTCTGTGCTGATGCTTCCGGCATCAAGCAGAAACACAGAAGAAGAGATAAAGCTGACAGTATTCGTTTCATATTGCGTATAAATCTCATAAATATAAACATTGTGCCTGGAATTATCAAAATGAAAAAAGGCAATCCGTATCGGACTGCCTTGTCTATTTCTGATAGGGGAAGGGGATTACTTCTTCCTCTGACCGTAGCGGCTATAGAATTTGTCAACGCGACCGGCGGTGTCGACAAGCTTCATCTTACCAGTGTAGAACGGGTGAGAAGTGTTGGAGATTTCGACCTTGACAACCGGGTATTCAATGCCGTTCACTTCGATGGTCTCCTTTGTGTTGACGCAGGAACGGGTGATGAACACGTGCTCATTTGACATATCCTTGAAAGCTACAAGACGGTAGGTTTCGGGATGTATACCTTTTTTCATTGCTTTAAATAATTAGGTTTGTTTTTTCGGACCGCAAATGTAATGATATTTTGGTGAAAAGCAAAAATAATATGAAACATATTCCTAACTTTGGGAAAACATCATATATTCTCACTGAAAAACTTCGGATTATGAAACGGATTTGCAAACTTTCCATATCCTTCATTGCGCTTATCTGCACGGCGGGGATTCTTTTCTCCTGTACTGATGCAGAAACAATCAGAACAGACGTGTGCATCTACGGCGGCACGTCGGCTGCTGTAACTGCAGCCCGCGCTGCGGCTGAAAAGGGATGCAAGGTGGTAATCATCTGTCCGGACCCGGTCCTGGGCGGTATGACGACCGGAGGCCTCGGCTCTACCGACATCGGAAACAAGCAGGCCATTATCGGTATGGCAAGGCAGTTCTACCGTGACCTCGGAAAGCATTATGGAACTGATGAGCAGTGGACCTTCGAACCTTCGGCGGCCCAGGCTATCATTGACAGTTACGTGGATAATCCGAATATCACTCTCCTCAAGGGGTTTTATCTCAACTCTCTCTCGAAAAAAGGGTCGAGAATCGTCTCCATCACCTGCAATGACGAGAAGAAAGAAATCTGCAGGACTGTCAGGGCCGATTCATTCATCGATGCCACTTATGAAGGGGACTTGCTGGCAATGGCTGGCGTCAGTTACCACGTCGGACGCGAGGATGCATCCGTCTATGGAGAGGAGTGGAACGGCTCCCATATCTCCTATTATCATCAGTTCGTGGATGGAATTGATCCGTATGTGGAGAAAGGAAATCCGCAGAGCGGTCTCCTTTGGGGAATCCAGGAAGGGAATCTCAAGGAGGAGGGGACCGGTGACACTCTGGTCCAGGCCTACAATTTCCGGCTCTGCCTTTCCAATGACAAGGAGAACCAGATTCCTTTCACACAGCCTGAAGACTACGACCCTTCCGTATATGAACTTCTTGTACGAGTGTTCGAGGCCGACCCGGATCCGCAGATAAACAACTACTTCATATGGTCACTGATGCCCGGGGGAAAGACTGATGTCAACAACCGCGGAGCATTCTCGACGGATATGATAGGGATGAACCACGATTATCCGGAAGCTTCGTGGGAGCGGAGGAAGGAGATAATCGCCGCCCACAAGAGCTACACGCTCGGCTTGATGTGGCTTTATGTGAGCGATCCCAGGGTGCCGGAGGTCCTTCAGAATTTTGTCCGCCAGTGGGGATGGGCCAAGGATGAATATGCGGCCACGGGAGGATGGACCCATCAGATATATGTGCGGGAGGCCCGGCGTATGATAAGCGATTATGTGGCGACTCAGGCTGACTGCGACGGGAAAGGTAACGTTGAGGACGGAATAGGCTATGCCGCTTACCAGATGGATTCTCACAACTGCGAAAGAATTCTGGTTGAAAAGGACGGCAAGGTGATGGTCAAGAATGAGGGTGACGTGGAGAAGGGTGGGGGAATGCCTTATCCCATCTCATACAGAAGCATTGTCCCCCGCAGGGAGGAGTGCACCAATCTGCTGGTTCCCGTATGTCTCTCTTCAAGCCATATCGCCTTCGGCTCCATAAGGATGGAACCTGTATTCCTCGAACTGGGACAGGTATGCGGCATTGCCGCCTCCCTCGCCGGCCGCAATCCCGTCCAGGACGTCGATGTCAGTCTGATTCAGGAAGAGGTGGGCTACAATCGCCCTGCCGAATAGCACCGCCGGTTTGCGCAGAACGCGAGTCAACATTCGTTCGTGTGTATCAATGATTTTGACGTACTGCGAAGTTTTGTTATCTCAAGTTGTTAATATACAGTCAATTGTAAAATGGTTTTGACATATATCGTCAAGGAAATCTTCAGGACGGCCTGAGTTAAGACTATCACAGTCAACAATGGCTTACAGTTAGCAGGACACGAGAGGGTTTGTGACCCCATAGAGAAAAATCTTTATTGAAGAGCCCTGCCGATAACAAGGCCTTTATCACAAGACTTGGCGTGCACGTGTTTATGCAGATCTGTATGTGGCCGGAGTCATCCCAGTCTTCTTTTGAAAAAACTTGTAGAATGCCGGGACGCTGGAGAAATGCATATCGTAAGCAATCTCCTTAATGCTCATATCCGAATATTTTAGAAGATTCTTTGCATCCAGAATGATAAACGAGTCTATCCATTCCGGGGCCGTCCTGCCGCTCACTTCTTTGATGAACTTGGACAGATACTTCGGGGTCAGCAACAGTTTGTCGGCATAGAACTCGATTCCGTGTTCCTTCCGGTGATGGTCCGCGACCAGTTTGAGGAAATTCTCGAATACTGCATTTGCTCTTTTGGTCCTCGCCGGCAGGTCATGGTGTGCAACATCCAACCGGTTCCTCCACATTGTTCCGAGCAGGTAGAATATGGATGTCCCGAGAGACTTGACCGCCTCCACTTTATTTGGAATATCAAGGGACAGCAGAGTTTCAGCTAGGTCAAGATATTGTTTTAAAAGGCCTCTTTCCGCATCGTTCAAGCGGATGCACGGATTCTCCAGAGCCAGGAGGCTGTCCTCGTACAGTTTGCTGAAATCCATTCTTACG
>JAZUKB010000027.1:0-16872 GCA_045643085.1 Candidatus Cryptobacteroides sp. | reverse complement strand
TTTTTCATAAGCATTACGCGCCTTTATACTCCGTATTATATTCTACACAGAATTTCAATCTGCTACTACATTCATCAGGACATCAGCATCAATCCTTGCATCCTCTTCAGAGTCAGACAACTTCACTGTCACCTTTTACTCTCCCCCAATCGTTCCCGTAGACGGGCTGCCGCCGTCGCCCCAGGCGCCGACGGGAACTGTCTGCAAGGCGATGCCTGTGTTGCCCAGCGTGATGGTGATGTTGGATTTGGTGTTCTGCGCGATGATCACGCCGTTCTCGCCGTCGAGAGTTATGGTCTTATCCTGGTCATCTATCGTGAGAGTGAGGGTTACGGTCTGCTTGTTGGTTTCAACTTCTGATGGAACAAGAAGGCATTCGTAGAGCGTTCCGGTCGCAGTGATGGCCTGTACTTCGCCTGTTACATCCAGAGTTACGTCGGATTTTGTCGCGGTGACGCTTCCGTCAATGGCATCGAGAGTGCCTTCGGGTGCTATCTCGGCTCCGGAGAACTTGATTTTTGTGAGCTTCGCGTCGCCTGTGTATCCGTTGTTCTTGACAGTAATGCTGACTCTCGCAAGTGCATGGTTCATCGTGATGGCTGTGTTGGCTGCCGTCGTATCGGTGATGGGTTCAGCCTGCTTGGAGGCATACATCACATCGTCTCCGTTAAGGGAAGACTCGACCGGGATTGCTTTGACATCCGTTGCCTCGCTGTCATACGGATAATAACCGTAGAGATACCCCGGAGTGCTGCCGACCTTGATTGACGGGCTGGCAGTCCATTTGCTCTTGGAGGAATTGTATGCGTATTTGACATTCTTGTAACCGTCTCCGTAATCTTGAGTGGCCGTTTCATCCTTGAACAGAAACAGTCCGATTTCTCCCTCCTCTGGGAAGGTCGTACCGTCAATAGCGGCCTTGGTTTCGGTTGTCCCTACATAAGAGAGCTCAAGATTGGTGAACTGTCCGTCGCTTGGTTCTTGGATGGGACTCTTGGCGCAGCCTGAAAGCAGTGCTACAACTGCCGCAAATACGAGTGATATATGCTTTATATTCATAGTGATATCTTTATCAGTGGATTATTCATCGTCTCCGAAATCGAAAGCCGACTCGGAACCGGAACCCCAGGAATTATTCGAAGGAGTTCCGCCAAGGCTGCCTGTGAGGATATGTCCTCGCGTGGCAATCTCTATCACCTTGATCTGCGGGCTTATATATTGTACCATTGTGGAAAATCTCAGGCCAGGTTTATGAAGAAAAAATCAATTGAATAAAATATCATATCCGTCGGGGCCGTCATACAACCCGCAGTGTGACGAAAAGGTCAGACCATATGTAGATTCGAATTCTTCGATAGACATCGGATTTATCTGTATGGCCTCCATCTTCTCTATGTCGTGATGGATTGATCCCTTTTCAAACTTTGCAGCAGAGCCATGGAGAACAGGGATAATGTCATAACTGAAGGTCCTGACGTAACAATTTTCCGGAGATGTTCCATCCCCGGCATTACGGACGGTGTCAGTATATTGTTTACCCTCATTGTCATAATAGTTGAGAATATAATCAAAATATTCCAGGCTCGACGGATGGATGGGGACAACTACAGTCATATCGACCTGCGTGGCACCGGAGCCTGCCAACCATTCCAAATAATCGCTGCACCCTCCCGAAAAGAGCATGCAGGTGAATATTGCAGCAAAAAGACAAATCTTTTTCTTCATAGGTTCTTTTCAAACGTTTTTTGAGACAAAGGGTTTGTTGTTCGTTCCACAAAAATAGATACGATTTTCGTTTGAGAAGGGCTAAAATTAATTCTCGCGTAAAATTAGGACTTTTTTTCGTACTTTTGTTCTGTATTAAGTTCCGTGAAGGCAAACAGCCCAATAATGAGATTGCTCTCACCGGCCAAACCATTGATTGTTTGGACGATGATAGTGCTTTTCGTCACAATGTGCATTGACATTGCGACGCCTTTGTTCTCGCAAGTGTTTGTCGATGGAATCATCACCCACAAGCATCCTGAGTGGGAAACACCAACTGCAATTCTGCTTGTAATTTTCATTTTTATATCACTTGCCAATATCACGGTCGAATATTACAAGAAAAGACTTCTCAAGACCAAATACTTGATAAAGATCTTCTCCTCAATGTTCTGGCATGCGCTGAGGCTTCCAGTACAAACGTTCGGGAAAATGTCACCAGGCGATTTCGGAGCGAGATTCAACAGCGGGAATATCGTCTTCTCCCGCATTAATACGATGCTGCTGCCGACATTGGTTTCCGGGATTCAGATAATGATAATGCTGGCTCTGATGCTGCTCTATTCGCCTCTGCTGTCGTTGGTCAGCCTGGCCAGCGTGGTGGCAAATGCCATTTCACTGAAAATGGTGTCGTCACGGCAAAAGGAAATTAGTATGTCATTGGAGGAGAAGCAGGCCGCAATGCAATCGACTATGTCTTCCTGCATCAGCAACATCGAGGCAGTCAAGTCCGCCGGAGCAGAGGATGCGTTCTTCCGCAAGTCAATGCACAAATTCACCCAATATATCAACCAGTCCTATCTGGTCAGCAAGAACCTTGTAAACCTGAATTTCCTGCCTCAGTTCCTGCAGCAGGCCACCTCTGTGATCTCGCTTTGTCTGGGAGCGCTGCTCATCATCAAGGGGGAGATGACAGTAGGTATGCTTATGGCATTTCAGGGCTTTCTGAACCAGTTCCTGCTCCCGATAAGCGCACTTACGCGTACGAATCAGCTTATGATGACCGCAGCATCATCCGCCACGAGGGTCAATGAAGTGCTCGACATACCTACGGACGTTTCCGGCACCATAGAACTCGTTCCGGCCGAGGAACTTGGCAAGCTGAAAGGTGACATAGAGCTCAGGAACATAAGCTTCGGTTACGACAGGAACCTCCCGCCTCTTATAGAAAACCTTTCCCTGCACATATCTCCAGGCAAGAGCATAGCCCTGGTCGGAGGGTCAGGGTCCGGCAAATCGACCCTTGCAAATCTTATAACCGGTCTTTACCAACCCTGGAGCGGGGAAATTCTTTATGACGGCAGGAGAAAGGATGAGATCAACAGATACTCTTTCTACAATTCCCTCTCGGTCGTGAATCAGGACATTGTGCTCTTTGAGGGTACTGTGGCCGACAACATCAAGATGTGGGATGACGTGACTGAGGATTTCGCTATGGTTCTCGCGGCGAATGCCGCGCAGATACATCAGGAGATTGCCAGCCGGCCCGGAGGATACGACAGCCCTGTCATAGATGGCGGCAAAAATTTCAGCGGAGGCCAGCGCCAGCGCATAGAAATAGCCACAGCCATCGCCAAGGAGCCTACAATGATGGTAATGGACGAGGCTACGTCGGCGCTTGACCCGATTACCGAGATGAAGGTGATGCAGAACATCAAGGATCAGGGAATCACAACAATTATCGTAGCCCACAGGCTTTCAACTATCAGGGATTGTGACGAAATACTGGTGATGGAACACGGCAGGATAATTGACAGAGGCACTCACGATGAGCTTATGCTTCATAAGGACGGCCTGTATTATAAACTTATGCAGATGAACTGATATGACCGACCTCTATTCATCAATGCTGCACAGGCGCATCCTCAACGATATTTCCGCTTTTGACGAGGCTGGACACGAGTTTGAGAGAATGCTCAACAAATCCGTGGAATCCCTGCCTCATCACGGGCTCGGAAACCGCAGTGCGCTTCTGGATATGCTGGAAATGCTCGGGATAGAGAATGCCGACCTTACGGAAGGCAGCGATATTTTCAACGAGTTCAAGGAGATTCTTGCAGCAAACGGATATGCCTATACCATAACGAGACTTGAAGGAGAGTGGTGGAAGAGTTCATATGGCAATATGCTGGGTGTCATGAAGGATTCCGGAATGTTCATCCCCATTATCGTCCGCCGCGGAAGCTACCGCTACGTACGCCAGAAAGAAGATGGAGGCAAGGAGATTGTCAAAATCAACCGGAAGACATCCGGCAATCTGGAGAATCTGGCATACCATTTTTTCAGGATGCTCCCGCAAAGGAGACTTTCAATGAAGGATTTTTACGCGTTCCTTGCAAAAAACATTTCCAAATTCCATATCTGGTATGTGCTGGGGCTGTCTGCCGTGATTGCAGTGCTCACCATGGGTCTCCCATACGCCACGAAACTCATTTTCGACCAGGTGATTCCTTCCGGGAAGAGTGAAGGTATCCTGACCCTGGCGGTAGTACTCCTGAACATTGCCCTGATAATAGGATTGTTGTCCGCTGTCCGCAACAAGATGTTCATAGGTGTCAAGAATATGGTGGCTGTCAATGCACAGGCCGCCCTTCTGGACAGGACATTCCGCCTGAAACCGGATTTCTTCCGCAAGAAGTCAACGGGATCCATTACCAGTGAGCTTTTCGGAGTATCGGAAGCCTGCGAGCGCCTTTCGGAGGGCGTCATCACCGTGATATTCGCCTTCGTTGTCAGCCTCGCCTATCTCGTGCAAATCGGCATCTACAGCCATTTTTCAGCCGTTTCATACTGTCTGTACCTGCTGATGGGACTGAATGTTGTCTGCATCTATGCGGGGGCTAAAGTGACGCAGAAGATCAAAATGCAGAGAGTACCGGCAACGTCCCATTTCCTCGGAATAATGTACAGCCTTATTGACGGTATCCGGAAAATAAAGACAAACGGAGCCGAGGCAAGAGCCTTCCGCCTGTGGGCAACGGAGTACAAGAATACCGACGTCACAAAATACTGGGATGCGGTTCTTCCCGAGATGTCCGGAACATTCACCTTGTGCTCCATCCTAGCAATGGTCCTTCTGATACCTTCGACAGATATGAGCGTATCCGACTTTGCCGCATTCTTCACCGCTTTTTGCGGACTGAATCTGGCAATATCGCAAATGGGCCTCTATACTTCTGAATTCTCATACATTTTCCCGTCCCTCGAGAAAATACGCCCCATATTGGAAACGGAACCCGAGGCGGAGGAAAGCGCCAAGATAGTGAGGGAACTCAGCGGAAACGTCACCGTAACAAACCTTCGTTTCCGATACAATCCGGGTATGTCATATCTGCTGGACGGACTCAATCTGAACATCAGAGCCGGGGAATACGTAGCCATCGTAGGTCATTCCGGCTGTGGAAAATCCACTCTGCTACGCCTTATGCTCGGCTTTGAGACTCCGGAGAGCGGAACCGTTTTCTATGATCAGTATAACGTGTTCAGTGTGAACAAATCCTCGTTGCGCCAGTTCCTGGGGTCCTGCCTGCAGGGTGGGAAACTTTTCAGCGGCACTGTGTTCGACAACGTCAGGGTTTCCAACCCCTATGCCACGGAAGAGGAAGTGTGGGAGGCGTTGCGCATCGCGGCTGTGGATGAGGACATACGGAGTATGCCGGGAGGCCTGCACCACAAACTGGATGCCACTGGCGAAGGTCTCAGCGGCGGACAGCGGCAGAGAATACTCATAGCACGTGCCGTACTGAATCATCCATCCGTCATTTTCCTTGATGAGGCCACTTCCGCTCTCGACAATATATCACAGGCAAAGGTCATAGAAAATCTTGGCAAGATAAATTGCACCCGCATTACGATTGCGCACCGTCTGTCCACAATCAAGAACTGTGACCGCATCATTGTCCTGGACAAGGGAAAGGTCGCAGAAGAGGGAACCTTTGATGAACTACTTGCCAAGGGAAGCCTGTTCGCGGATATTGCAAAACGTCAGCTATTATAGTAATCTTTCTCAGATATGGAGAACAAATTGATAAAAAGGGATATCAACCAGATCAATGATGACATCAAGGTGTTGTCTTCGTCATCAATCGCGTTGATGTGTACCCTGCTGTTCCTGATTCTATCCATCACTATTTGGCTTTTTGCAGGAACGGTCACGGAGAAGGCGCATATACGGGGCGTGGTTTTCCCTGACAACGGAATGAGTGACGTATGTCTGCCGCAAGCGGGTGTAATGCGTAACGTCTTCGTCCAGAAAGGTCAGAAAGTCAAGGCCGGGCAACAGCTTGCTCTCGTTTCCGTGGGAAACTCGTACAGCGTGGTGACCGCCTTGGGCGACGGCGTCGTTTTCAGCAGCAAGCAGGAAGGGGAAAACTTCGAGCCGCTTGAACCGGTGGTAAGCCTTATCGATGAAAACGTAGCGGGCAGGACTTCCGTTATCCTGCTTGCGTATTCAGACCTGATGAACCTCAAGGACATTGCAGCCGGACAGGATGTGCAGGTATGGCCCAGCAACGAGAAATCCGACGAGGTAGGTTATGTCCGCGGAACGGTGGCAAGCGTCGGCCGCTACCCGGTCAAGAAAGCCGAAGCGGCAAATAAAATACGGGCGCAGGCATATCTCGACGAACTTCTTCCGGAAGGCGTAACGTCCTATGAGATTGTTGTGAACCTGGCTGTCGAAAAAGACAATCCCGCTCTTCTGGACTGGACTTTCGACAGGGGATTTCATCCGGATATGAGTGTCGGAACGCTTTGCGACGCCATTGTGATTACACATACATATTCGATTTTCGAATATCTTTTTCTCAAGGCCCGGACCGAAAAGAATAAAATACAGAGATGGATAGAATAATCATTACCCTGGCCTTGGCTGCCTGTATGGTATCTTGCGGGCAGAGCGGAAATTCCCGGCAAACGGAGCCGCTGCCACAACGGGAAGAGCAAGATGCAAGCCAGTACAAACTGGGAGTCAATACCATTGACGTCAGCACCGTGGCAGGCAAGGGCCGTATATGGTCCTTGAACACCGTTCCCATTTACAGTGTTGTGGAAGGCATCATTAATGAAATGTCCCTTGTCGAGGGCCAGCGCGTGAAGAAAAATGACGTGCTTGCCGTAATCGATGACTCCGATTGCAGGATTCTTCTGTCAGAGCTCGAAAGCGAACTGCAGAAAAAAGCCCACGAAGTCACGAGCACTCTCATAGGCATAGGATACAGCCGCGAAAATCTGGATTCCGTCCCTGCCCGTGAACGCGAATCCGTGGAGATAATGACAGGATACGCCTACACCAAAGTTAGGTATGAAAACCAGAAGAAGATGCTTGACAGGCATATCATCAGAGCCCCATTCGACGGAAGCATCCTGGACATAAAGGTGAACAGGCTGTTCTATGCCAGCAAAGGGGAACCCCTTTTCTATCTTATGGACACCGACGACCTAATCATCCAGTTCGAGGTGCTTGAAACGATAGTATCACAATACAGCATTGGAATGCCCCTGGAGTTCACCACGCTGTCCTTCGGCGACAGGAAGTACAATGCCAGGCTCGTTTCCATTGCTCCCAACGTGGACAGCAAGGGAATGGTTGTAATGACCGCCCTCATTGAAGGGCAGCACACTGAACTGCGTCCCGGAATGACTGTCTTCATAAATTATTGACCGGATGAAAAGAAATCTTTTCATATTTCTGCTGGCAATCCTGACGGTATCCTCCTGCGGGGTTTATAAAAAATATGAGAGCACGGTGCCTTCCGACACTGATTCCACCGTCGTAAAACTGCCGTCCTGGAGGGAGTTCTTCGCAGACCCCCTGCTGCAGGAACTCATCGACAGTGCCATAACTGGCAACACTTCTCTGTCCGTCGCCGCCCTCCGTCTGAAGCAGGCGGACGAAAGCGTGAGGACGGCAAAACTGGCATATTTACCATCGCTGTTCTTAGAGCCGAACGGCGGCATACTGGTACAAGGGGGACAAGGGACGACGTCCTATCAGCTGCCATTGGAAATCCGGTGGAACTTCGGATCTCCCGGCACATTGTTCGCCCGCAGGCATCAGGCACAGGCAAGGCGTATCCAGGCGGAGGACAATTGCGCGGCAGTGCTGAACGAGCTTATCAGTCGGATTGCCACCGGCTACTATATGCTTCAGATGCTGGATGAACAGGTTGAAGTCCTCGAGAATACGGTAACCGTATGGACGAGGACTCTGAATGTCCAGAGAGAATATATGCTCAGCGGCAGAGCCTATTATTCGTCAGTGGCCCAGATGGAGTCCAAGCTCCTTGATGCCCGCCAGGACCTGCTGCAGGCCCGTTCCGATATCGCCGTATGGGAAAGGACCATATGCCTTCTGATGGCAAAGCCGACTTGCAGCATCCCCAGATCCAAGTCCGGCGCCTATCCCGACCCCGAGTTGATGAAAACAGGCGTGAACCTGAAGATTCTCAGCTCCAGACCTGACATACGCGCAGCCCAGAGAGATATGGAAATAGCCTACTACCTCACATCCGAGGCCAAAAGCGCCTTCTATCCGTCAATCAATCTCAGCGGAGGTTTCGGGTGGCAGACAGTTGTGAATGCCGCGCTTTCCCTGGCACAGCCGATTTTTGCAAACGGTACCCTGCGCGGCAGGCTCAATGTTTCAGAGATGGACCAGGAGATTGCAAGGCTGGAGTTCAACCAGGCTCTTCTGCAGGCCGCCACCGAGGTCAGCCAGGCAATGTCCGACTACAGACTTCATTCGGAAAAAGCCGAACTGTATTCCAGACAGGTCGAGATTCAGAAAAAGGCCTGCGATGTCGTCGAGGAGATTTCTCGCGACGGAAAGGCAAATTATCTCGAACTGATAAAGGCACAGGAGAAACTTCTGTCAGCTCAGTTGGGCAGGGCGCAAAGCAATTACTACACCCGCGAAGCAGCAGTAAGGCTGTACAAGTCGCTGGGGATGTAAATCTGTCCGAATTATCTGGGTGAGATCCTTCTAGAGACCGGTGCGTTTGACCTGCGGACCATATATCGTCCACCATTCATCCCGCATCGATACCGGAATCCATCCGTTCTGTTCGCAGTCAGCCTTGCATTTAGCCGCCTTGTCCGGATTGCCGAGTTCCCGTTCCGTATCATCGCACAGAAGGCAGAATGAGATGTGCGGATAAAGGTTATCCCTGTTGGTGTAGTGGAACATAGGATAATCCCCGCTTGAATTGCCCCAGGACAGGATCGGTTTCTGCCCGAGTTCCCTTCTCATCTTGATTATCTTGTTGATGGCCGTGCCGAGCTGCATGAAATCTCCTCTCTGGACCTCTTCGCCCGGAGTATATTCATAATCCTCGGAGCTTACCATTTCAACCCATTCAGGCTGATTCTCGAGGACATAATTCACGTCGGACGCTATCATATGATATTTCGGGATGTCATAGATTCCCTCGGATATGACCCTGCACACATCGCGGTCAACTCCCGAACACAGGAAGACCACGAAATCGTTGGCCACCAGATAGGATACCGCCTCTATCATAGGCCAGTAGAGCGCCGTACCCCATTTCAGATTTGTCAGGCCAATCACATTCTCGCCATTTATGAAATCGCTGACGTATCCCGAGAACTGCGAATCGGTCATCCCCCGGAACCCGATCGCCTGCAATTCCTGCTGCTTCAGCCCCCATTCTTTCTTGTTCTTCCTGTTGGCAAGCACATATTCCTCGGCCTCAGCCGCCCACAGCCTGTCTTCCTCCGGTGGAGCAAAGGTACTGTCGTGCAGGTAACGGTGGAAGAACAGCATCCAGTTGAAATAGTACGGAGCCGTCTCACACATCAAGGTGCCGTCAACGTCAAACGTGGCTACCCTATCCTGCGGAGGTACGTACCCCTTGCAGTTCGGGTCCGTAACAGCAGCCACGAAAGCTTTAAGTTCCTTCAAGGCTGGAGAATCCTGGTTCCAGTACTGGAAACGCCCGTCCTTCCCGACACGGATCTGTGACAGAAATTCCCGTGTGACTTCACCTTGCGGCACTATCGGCCCGTGAGGCTTTGCATCTTCCTTGCTGCAGGATATGGTTAAAAGGAATACCAGGGCGAACGTAAAGTCCAAAATCACTTTCCGCATGGCAAAAAACTAAGTTTGAATAATTACAAAAATCATTTACAGACGCAGACCCGGCCACGGATTTCAGTCGCGAAATCGAGCGGGTAGAAAAGTGACGCGTATCAGCCCGGTTTCGGGTTCACTGACCGATTTGGACATTCCACGCACAAGCATCAGCGCCACTGAGTCGGAATCAACGCCGGACAGGATTGGTGCCGTTGCATTTTCCTGCCTGATCAGCATACTGAGTCCATAAGTCTTTTCGCTGTATTCCAAATCTATGTCCACGGGTCCGGTAAACGGAAGGATTTCGGACAGCATTTCCTCGACGACATGCTGGACCTGCCCCGTAAGCGTATTTCCAAGGCCGTATTTCGAGCAGAAAGTCTCAATCTGACCAAACATTCCATACAGGTCATAATGGCGGTTCTCGAGCCTGAAATTCAAGCTGCGTATCCTGTTCACGAAAGCCTTGGTGGCCGGTTTCTGCGGATTGTCAAAAATCTGCTGCGGCGTACCCTCCTCATAGATCACGCCACCGTACATAAAGAACACCCTTGTGCTTACATCCTTGACGAACTGCATTTCGTGGCTGACAATGGCCATAGTCATACCCTGAGCCGCAAGGCTGCGGATAACCGCAAGCACCTCGCTCACCATAGTGGGGTCGAGGGCCGATGTGGGTTCGTCAAAAAGAATGATTTCCGGGTCCATAGCAAGGCAGCGGGCAATGGCCGCTCTCTGTTTCTGGCCGCCGGACAGCTCACGCGGCAGACTTCCGGCCTTGTCGTGCAGACCTACCATTTCAAGCAGCTCCATACCGCGTTTCTCGGCATCGGCCTTTGACTGGCCAAGGAGGTTCATAGGACAAAGCGTAATGTTGTCAAGAATGGTAAGATGCTCGAACAGGTTGAAGTTCTGGAACACCATACCCATCTTGCGGCGCAGCATGCTCGCGTCGGTCCTGCGGTCAAGGATGTCGACACCGTCAATCTCTATGTGACCCGACGTAGCCTCCTCCAGACGGTTCAGGCAACGCAGGAAAGTGCTTTTTCCTGTGCCGGAAGGACCGATGATGGATATGACCTCCCCTTTCTTTATCTCACAGTTCACGTCACTCAGGACCGTGAGTTCCTTTGACTGGTCCATAAAGACCTTCTTCAAATGTCTGACTGTAATCATACGGTCTTGCTTTTGGGTGTAAGCTTCCTGTTAAGTGCATCCAGTGCGCGGCCCGCAATGCGGGACAGGAAGAAATATACGATTGTCACGATTATCAACGGGAAAAATGCATCGAGCGTGCGCGAGCGGATGATGTCGCCGGCACGCGTCAGATCCATCACAGCCACATATCCCACTATCGAGGTACCTTTGATGAGTGCGATGACCTCACCCTTGAATACAGGTATTATCGACATCAGGGCCTGAGGAAGCACAACCAGCCTGAGCGTCTGGAGCTTTTTCAATCCCAGAGCCTCCCCTGCCTCCCACTGTCCGGGATCGACGCTCATCATTCCGGTACGGAAGATCTCGCTGAAATAGGCGCCATAATACAGTCCGAAACTCAGCACCGCTATCCAGAGCGCCGAGAGGCGCGATGAGGCAAAGACCACATAGCACATTATCATAAGCAGCACAAGGATCGGAATGCCCCGTACAAGGTCAATCACGGCCTTCGATGTATCGGCCACCCATTTCCTGCGGCTCATACGCACCACGCAGAGCAATATGCCTATCAGAGTGCCGGCAAGTATTGACAGCAACGAAATAAGTAATGTCTGGTACAGGCCTTCCACAAGCATCTGCCACCGGTTTTCCCTTATCAGGTTTCTCTCTATGCTGTTTTTCAGCCTCTGCCATATCCCGGCCATTTCAGACTTGACCGAGGCCGGGCTTTTACAGATCAGTGCACCGCCGCCATCTATGTACGGAGCGGAGAACAGCACCTGTTTCGACCTTTCTTCGGTGATGCGCATATGTGACAGTATCACATCGATTTTCCCGGAATTCAAAGCAGGGATCAGAGTCGTGAATTCCTGAGCGATATATTCAGGTACAATGCCGGCACTGTTGCAGAAGTGCTCCATTATATCGACTTCCATACCTGTCAGATTGCCATCCTTGATGTATATATACGGGAAAATGTCATTCGTGACCCCAACCCGTATGCTGCGTCCGCCCTGAGGCCGCGGCCTGCTGACAAGCGCTTCTGCCATCGAATCGCAGTCGCTTCGCCACTGGCTGTTCCATCGGTCATACTCACCGCTTTCCTTGAACTCTGCCAGAAAGGCATTGAATTCATTGCACAGATCCGAGTCATCAAGGCGGAATCCGGCCGAAGCAGTGCTTTTCATTATTCCGGACATACGTACTTCCAGGCCCCGGCTTTCAAGATGCGCCATCTGTGCCTGGGTCGCGTCCATCAGGCAGAAATCCGACATCCCTTTCTCCACCGAAAGCAGCAGCTCCCCTACACCGATGCGCACGACTTCCACTCCCGGAATCTCCGACAGCATAAGGTCGTACGAACTACCGGCCCCGGTCGCCACCTTGAATCCCGACAGGGCATCAAGCGATTCCACCGCATATATGTCCTGCCCGGACGGTTCCGTTCTGCACGACACGAAAAGCAGCAATGCAGGTAATATGAATTTCAACGCCCTCATATCTTGCGGCTTTTAGGAGTGAGTCTCTTTTCCATTATGTCAAGTCCGACGCCGAACACCCAGGAGAGAAGCAGATATATCCCGGCAACAAACAGCAGCGGGAAAAATGCATCGAAAGTGCGCGCGCGGATCACATCGCTGGCTTTGGTCAGATCCATAATGGCAATATAACCGATTATCGAAGTGCTCTTGACCAGCGTTATCATCTGCCCCTTATACACCGGGATGATCCTGAGCAAAGCCTGTGGCAGAACAACCTTGCGGAATGTCATAAAACGCTTCATGCCAAGGGCTGCACCAGCCTCCCACTGTCCTTTATCGACACTCTCGATCCCGGTACGGAACGATTCGCTCATATATGCCCCGAAATAAAGTCCGAAGCATATCACCGCCGTCACCTGAGCCGGCATCCGGAACGGTGCCAGAACGACGTAGAACAGCAGCATAAGCAGCACAAGCAGCGGGATGCTGCGCACAACATCGACATAAATTCTGGCAAAGCCCGAGGCGAACCTCCACTTGGACATCCTCATCCGGCATATCAAGGCGCCCGTTGCCGTAGCAAGCAGTACCGACAGCAATGAAATATATATGGTCAGCCATAGTCCGTCGGCCATCAGCATCCATCTGTCTTCCGTTATGAGATTGTTACGGAAACTGTCCTTTGCCTTCTGGAAGAAGCCCTTCTTCTCCACATACTCCTTGATACGTCCGAAGCACATTCCCCCATCGTGGATATATGGGATTGAAGGGACGACCATCTGGGCCCGTTCTTCATTTATCGTGAGCGGAATGTACGTGGCATCCAGACGGTTGATCTGCAGTTCCTGTATGGCGGCGCTGATGTCGTAGAACTTGACTTCAACGGGTATTCCCGACCAGGCGCTGAAATGCCGCATCATATCAGTCTGAAAACCGGTCAGTTCGTTACCGCTGTAGTATGTATAGGGGTACGATATGCCGGCCGCAGCAATCTTCATAGGTTTTCCTGATTCGGGCAGATCAAGACTGTCAAGGATATGGATGCTCTCATCGGCATTAATCCATTTGGTCTTCAAGCGCTGCATCAGTCCCGAACTTTTGGCATAAAGTACAAATTCGTTGAATTTGTCACACAGTTCGGCACTGCCCCTTGAAAAGACTATCGGATAGTCCATTGACCTGAAACCGGTGAACTTGGACTCAAGTCCGTATTTTGATATATCAACCGACAGACACGAAATACTGTCCATCATTCCATAATCGGCCTTTCCTTTCTGAACCGTCACGAGCACCTCTCCGCCGGCAACCCTGACAGGGGTGATTTCCGGGTATCCGCTGATGAGCTGGTCGTATGAGTCACCGGAATTGACCGCAACCCTATAGCCGAACAAGTCCTCAAGACAAGTCGGGTCCGGGATATCGGCCGGTTCCTTTCCGCAACCGGAAAGCAGCACGACAGACAGAAGAAAAGGGATTACGGTACGATTCATAACCGTTATTTATCTCTTCAGGAAAAAGTCGTAGAAAACAGGCAGCAGCAGTTCCGTTTCTTTCGGAAGAGGATTCTTCTCAACGCTTATTTCAGAATCGCGTCCGACCACAATGGTGCTTCTTTCGGTTTTCTCATACTCTGGAACGTCCAGCCCCTCTATGCTCGGATTGCCTGTGCGGGCGAAATTCACGAAAATATTGCTGAACCGGCCGGTAAGGACAGGATCGAACGGTGCACCCGTTCCGTACTCCAGATTATTGAATGCGTAGGTCAGCTCACACGCGTGGCAGGCTTTCAGGAAAGGTTCTCCCGAGATGGCGTTTTCATCGTAGCCTTTGCCGAACACATACATATAGGTCTTTCCGTTTCCTCCGGCGTCAGCGTGGTTCTGTGCTATGGTAATGCTTCCCAGACGGAAATTGAAGTTATTCAGGATCTCGGTGTATTTCCAGATGCCCGGATGCTTCACGTCCCACTCGTCGCTGTCCGGATCGATATACTTCAGGCATTCGTCTATGCGGCGGGCGGTCTCCGGCCCCCCAAGCTTCTTTATTGCGTCCACGTTCCCTTTTGCCCAATCATAGTAGAAGGCAAGAGGGCTGACCTCATCAGAAGGGTCGTACTGAAGATGCGCCCAGTATCTCATCTCATCCGCCACAATGCCTATCATCACGTCAACGTCCTTGGATTTCCCTTCAAGAATGGCTTTGAATCCGTCAGACGGGAGTATGCTTCTCTCGTCACTGCGCATAGGCCAGTTGTTGAAATCACCGACACGGCCGCCCACCCCTTCGGCACTTTTTCCACCGGCCTCCGTGTTCAACGCCTTGAGGAGATCGGCTTCCGAGAGCGCCATAAGCTCATCCATATTGCTGCACCCGGCAGCGGCAAGCAGTTTTGCTGCCTGACCGGTGTTCTGGTAATTCTCCGGGGTATGCTCCAGGAATATATCTCCGGACATCGGGATGGCCCTGCGGAACAGTCCCTCGGACCCTTTTGCTATCAGATGGCAGCTGACAGAACCACCGCCCGCCGACTCTCCGAAAATGGTAACGTTGTCGGGATCGCCGCCGAACGCACTGATATTCTTCTGGATCCAGCGAAGCGCCTGCTGCTGGTCGAGTATTCCGAGATATGGCGAATCAGGGAATGCCTCTCCCCCGGGAACATCGGCAAAGTCGATGAATCCCATAGCGTTCACACGGTATTCCACTGAAACAAGAACGACATCCGGATACTCATTCACAAGATATTTGCCCTCGTATAACGGGTCTATCGTTCCGCCCCAGCCGTAAGAACCTCCGTGAATCCAGACCATCACCGGACGGCCGGGCTTCATTTCAAGGTCTTTGGTCCATACGTTCAGGTAGAGGCAATCCTCACTGAGCTCTCCGTGACTGGCCACCTCACCTTCATCATACGACTGAAGTCCGGGAAGGCCGTTGACCTTGGCATCGACAAGCTCATCAGAGGCCTCCACAGGCTGCGGAGCCTTCCACCTGAGCTCACCTACAGGGGCTTTGGCAAATGGGATGCCTTTGAACGCAAGCACTCCATTGTCTTCGACATAACCCACGAACCGTCCATTTTCACAGACGGCCACAGGATCGGCCTGATTGACGGAACAGGAAGAAATCAGGGCCACACACAGAATAATGTAAAATAATCTATTTCTCATATCGCTTGTCTTGAAGATGTGCATATTCAATGACGATTGGTTATTGCACGAAGATAGTCAAAAAAATAATTAAATCGAACGCAGCCACCTGCTGACACCACTGTCATTTGCAGAGGCAGTGATGCAGTCCGCAGCGCGTCTGACTGCATCATCGGCGGTTTCCATAGCGATTCCGCAACCGGCATATTCCAGCATCCCGATGTCATTGAAGCCGTCACCGAATGCAATGATGTCCTCGGGAGAAATGTGGAAGATGCCGAGTATCTTTTTTATCCCCAGCACCTTGTCCATCCCGTGTAAAGTGATGTCACAGTATTCGTCGCACCATCGCGGAGTGTCCAATCCCCCAAGGACATCCTTGAAAAGGAGTTTTTCCTCCTCCGGTGACACAAAGGGGCAGAAGGCATAGATGCGCTCGCTGTCTGCGGCTCCAAGGATGTCGCCTTCCCTTGGTTCGGGCATATTGACGCGCCGGATGAATTCAAGTGACTGCTGAGTAAGATGACAGGTCAATGTCCTTGTAGCAGTGACTGCGGCAGAGGGTATCCGGTTCTCCACGATTATACGGGCGATTCCTATGGCCTGCTCTTTGGGGATCGGATGGTCTTCCATCAGCGTAAACCTGTCTCTTTCGTCAAATCGGGCGCAACCGTTATCAACAACGTAGGTCAGGGCTCCATTGTTGCATACGGCACCATTGACTGGAAATGGGATATTGTCGATCTCGCATATATGCCTGCCGGTGACGATGAAGATGAGTGTCCCCCGCTCGTGCAGGGCTTCAACCGCCTCACAATCCGCCTGTGAGATACAGCGGGTGTCGCGCGGGACCAGCGTCCCGTCGACATCAAAGAATGCGGCCTTCGGAAAATTCTGTTGCATCAGTCCAAGGATAAGAATTTCAATGTATTTGCGACCGTCAGGTCATGCCAGAGGTTATCCGTGTCAATGCAAAATGCCGTGTGTTCGGTGGGGACATCCACAATGGTCAGCTTCGCCCCGCTCTCCCGATAGGAAGACGGCAGGTCACCCAATTCGGATCTCTTACAGCAGAAAAGAAGGATTTCTGAAGTGGTCGGCAAGGCTTTCCAGTCAGACATCAGTCGCAGGACGGCCTGGTATCCACAGAATACAATCCTCGCCCTGGTATCCGAAGCCTTTTTGTCGCGCGACAATATCAGTTTGATTTCATCCTCCTCCTGCT
>JAZUKB010000026.1:0-5423 GCA_045643085.1 Candidatus Cryptobacteroides sp. | reverse complement strand
GCGTGCGTTCAAGATTTACGTCAATGGAGTGCGTGTCGCGAATGTGCCGAACATGGCTGCTCCAAGCAATTTCAAGTTCGAATATGTCAACAGCAGGAACTATCCGTATTGCTGTATTTCCAACGTGCGCCTCGGACAGGGCGCCGTTGAGCTCTATGAGCGCAACGCCTCAGACCTGACAGCAGTGGAGAAGTCCATGCAGGAGACCGGCAAGTTCGTGACCAACAACATCCTCTTCGAGACCGGAAAGGCCACTCTCAAGCCTGAGTCAATGACTGATATTCAAGCAGTTGCTGACTACATGAAGAAGAATCCTTCAGTCCGTTTCGAGGTCCAGGGACACTGCGACAACCAGGGCTCGGACAAGGTCAACGACCCGCTGAGCCAGCAGCGCGCAGAAGCCATCGTGGCCGAGCTCGTCAAGCTCGGCGTCGATGAGTGGAACCTCCGCGCGGTCGGCAAGGGCTCTCACGAGCCTGTCGCCGACAACGCCACTGAAGCCGGCCGTGCTCAGAACCGTCGTGTAGAATTTATCAAGAAATAATAATTTTTTATGAAAAGAATATTGACCATCGCAGCAGCTGTCATGCTGCTTGCCAGTCCTGCAGCAAATGCGCAGGCATTCCTTAACAAACTCAAAGAAAAAGCAGAGAACGCTATCAGCGGCGCAGTCAATGGTGCCATTTCCGAGAAAATCGGAGAAAAGGTGGGCTCTATCATAGGCGACAAGACAGGCATCGATATCAATGAAGCACAAGAGACTATGGCCGGAGGCCTGCCTGTGCCGGACAGCAAGGAGACTCTCCAGCCGAAACGCAGCAGCTCGTTCGGCTGGGATGAGGCGGTAACACCGAGCACAGCGGAATTCCCGATCCCTCTTATGAACGAATTCCCGGCAGTGCCGTCAGCATCGCAGCTGGCCAACCCTGTTGAATCTGAGCAGATTGCGTACTACAGAGCTATCAAAGCGGTTACTCTGAGAGCCGAGGAGCTCAACTCAGACACCACTTGCGAGGACAGTTTCACCGAGCAGTGGCGCATGGAGGCTGAGAAAGCCCTGCAGGATGCCTATGGACTTACTGCTGCTGAGATGGATGCACTGAGAAGCGGAACGCTCAGTGCGGAAGAAGAGGAGGCTCTGGTTGAAAAAATGCAAATGAAGGTCCTCGGGATGGACCCTGGCCAGATAATGGCGGAGGCTGAGAAGGCAGAAGGACTTGGTGAGAGCCAGATAGAGGACATGGCCCTCGCGGCATCATGCGCCGTTTTCGACAAGTATGACTCACAGCTCAGAAAATACTTCGGGTGCACCGCTGAAGAATACAAGCAGGCCACCCGCGAAAGTATGGCCAATGGAGACGACAAAGCCTCCAGAGCCATTGAAAAGAAATCCGAGGACCATATGAAGACCCTCGACTCCGCCACCCAGAAGGAAGCCAAGGCTTTCAAGAACACTATCCAGAAAGAACTCATGCAGGCGACTATGAATTCTTTGCCGGGCGCTGGTATGGCTCTCCAGGTCGCTCAGAATGTGTCCAATATGCAGAAGCAGCTTTCTCCTCTCATGGAAAAATACAAGAAGGTCCAGAAATACGGAGAGGACATAGCGGCGGCATGGCCTCAGGCGACATGGAGCGATGCTGACGCTAAGTTCTCCGCATCCGAAACCAAGAAGGTTGAAGATATCAAGTCAAAGATCTATGCTTCCACAAACCCTGATGAGTACAATCCTCTGTTCCTGCAGGCATACGAACTTATCAAGACCTATCGCGACAGAGCTGCGAAGGTATGGGCCGCAGACGTGCAGAAGCGTTATGCCAAGGTCAAGGACGGCATGGGAGACATAATCAAGATCCAGCATCAGGCCATAGCGGATGGTGTTATCCCTGAATGCGCTCTCTGGAGAGCTCCTCTCAATCTCGTCATCACTGCAGGAGACATCCTTGCAGAAGCTTACAGCAGCTTCCCGAGCAATTATCCTCATATGTATTACGAGGAAGTCGTACGTCAGATTACCCTTCAGGGCAACGAGACTCCTTGGTGGCCTGAGTTCTATGTATGTCCGAATCTTCAGTCTATTCTTGAAGGAAAAGAAATCTTCAAGGAAGTTGACGGCTGTATTTATCAGTTCAACAAAGGCCAGTGGACAACGGTGCCGGAGAACTATGGCGAGAAAATGGTCTCCGCCAACAAGAAGCCTGCCGGCGCCAGCTGGAAGAGCAGCGACGGCAAGCGTGAAGTCATCTACAATGAGAAGGGCGGTTACATCCAGCTTCCGGAAGGAGACATCATTTATCCTTTAGCATGGGAAAAGACCGGCGGCGATATCGTCTGGGCTGAAACACAGACCATTTATAATCAGGACAATACTATCACCTTCAAGATTGTGAAGTGCACTTACAAGCTCTGACATCAATTCTTTCAATACTGTTAGCAGCGCCATTGCCCAAGGATGGCGCTGCTAACGATTATTGCGACGGGCATCGGTCTGAATGGCAGCAGGTGTGGAATGAGTATGGTGTGCCAAGCGATGTTGCCGAGTCTGTCATCTTCCCGGAACTCATACGCTACACCATGTTCCAGGACAGGATGGAGACAGGTGCCGTGAAGGCTCTCTACATTTCCAAAGGCAGTGGCGGGTGTGATTTCAGCATCGGGAGATTCCAGATGAAGCCTTCGTTCGCCGAGGATTTGGAGAAGCGATGGATGCGGAGCGGGCTTGCACGGCAGTACAACCTGTATTTTGATACAAAGGACAACGAGACTGCACGCCGCATACGCATAAGCCGGCTGGAAAAGGAAGAATGGCAGTGCGTTTACCTCGCGGTTTTCCTGAAGATGCTCTACCTTGACTATGGATCGGTTAACAAGCAGGGCGAGCACATTCAGGACGGGCTTGAAACCCTCCCTGTCAAGGAGCAGGTCCGGATAGCCGCAACAGCTTACAACCGCGGCTGCCGATGGGTCAATCCCGGCTATGGATCCTTGGAAGAGATCCGCGCCAAATCCACAGAAAAGCATTTCCATACCGCTCTCGTGCCGACCTCGAAAACCAGACGTTACGTCTACGCGGACATTGCGCTGATACATTTCAAAGAAATTCAGTAAATTTGGAGTTATGAAAACTTATGAAGCCATCATAACTCCAATATTTATTTTCCTCCTGATGGTTTCCGCCTGCGGGCGGGAAATCGAGCCGGTCGGGCCCGTCCCGACCCGGGACCAGATCGATCTCCAGGACATGGAGATGTACGCATTCCTGCATTATTCCCTCAATACCTACACCGACCAGGAGTGGGGCTACGGCAACGAAGACCCGGATCTGTTCGATCCGGCCTGTCTCGATGCCCGCCAGTGGGCCCGGACCTGCAGATGATTGCGGCATCCGAACTGATGGACTGCTTGAAGGAATGTCCGCAGGGCTCGACACTTCATTTCGAGAGCGGAACGCTCAACTTCACCGTCAATTCCGTCTATACTGATGAATGCGGATGCCTGTGCAGAAGACGGCGGCTGATGCGTTTTGCAAAGTGCTTCTGCAGTGCGAGTGCATGGTTCCACACGAAACAGGCCTCGCGCAACATCGCGTCGAGCTTTCGGTTGCGCTTGGATCGGTACAGCTTGTATTCGTATGTCAGCATATTCAAATATACGAAATTATTTTGAATTACAGAAGCGAAACGGGCGCTTTCATCCCCTGCCTGAAGACAGGGGCTTTCCCGCGCTATTTATCGTAAAGCATGGCTGTGGCTGTGTTGGTGGGTTATACAAATATAGACAAAATGTTCTGTCTATCTCAAAGAAATGGCCATATTTACATATGACATGAAAGATAACGATCCCAAATTCACAGCAAGTCAGACCCAATTAAATCAGCCAAACTTACAGGGTTCAAGTTATCTATGGCTAAATAAGATTACTTTGTTTGGCCAATAGAGAAAGATTTGTTATATTCGTGGCTAAATTAAATAAACCATGATAGGGAGAAAACAAGAGTCTGAAAGTTTGCAAAGGTCTCTGGACAGTCAGAGAGCCGAGATTACTGTAGTATATGGACGCTGGCGCGTGGGAAAGACTTTCCTGATAAACGTATTCTTTTCTAACAGTTATGCATTCAAGCACACCGCCGTGTCTCCTATAGGGAGGAAGAAGGCCGGGCTGATGAAAATCCAGCTGCAGGAATTCTTCTATTCCCTGAAATCATATGGACTGGACTCAGGCATCCCGTGCCCGACGTCATGGACAGAGGCATTCCACCTGCTTCAGGAGCTGCTTGACAGAAAATATGACGGGAGCAAACAAGTGATATTCATAGATGAACTGCCGTGGATGGACACACCGAGAGCAAATTTCCTGTCGGCATTTGAACATTTCTGCAATGACTGGTGTCTGGCAAGAAAACACGTGAAGCTGATTGTTTGCGGAAGTGCGACATCATGGATTGTTGACAGGATGCTTGACGACAAAGGCGGCCTTTACGACAGGATCACTTCCAGGATATACGTAAAACCTTTCACATTGAAGGAATGCAGGGAGTACTTCGTATCCGAAGGTTTCAGGATAGACAATTACGACATCATACTATATTACATGGCGCTTGGCGGTATTCCGTACTATCTGTCGCAGCTGCGCTCTGACTTGAGCGTCGCCCAGAATATCGACGCACTGCTGTTCGACAGGGAAGGCAATCTGGCGGATGAATTCGACAAACTGTTCCAGTCGCAGTTCACCAATCCTGACATGCTGAAGGAAATCGTGACCCTGGTGGGCAGCAAGCGCTGCGGGCTGACGAGGGATGAAATCCTGAAAGGGATGAAACAATCCTCCGGCGGAACATTCTCAGATTCCCTGCAGGCCCTGGAAAAGAGCAGATTCATATCTTCATATACACCGTTCGGAGAGGCGGAAAAGAAGTACAGGCTTTCCGACCTGTTCTGCTATTTCTATCTCCACCACGTTAAAAAGAATGCCGGGAACAGGACATATTGGCAGAACAACTACAACTCCCCGGCAATGAGCAACTGGCTTGGGCTTGCGTTCGAAGAAGTGGTGTTCAGCCATATAGACCAGGTAAAGCGCTCGCTTGGTATCTCCGGTGTCCTGACCAGGAAATCATCCTGGACCGTGGAAGGGGGCAACGAGAATCCAGGAATGCAGATAGACCTGATTATCGACAGGGATGACAGGGTGATGAACGTCTGCGAGATAAAGTTCAGCCGCAGGGAGTATTCAGTGAGCGGGGAATATGCAAGGAAAATCGAGGAGAGGATCGAAAAGGTCAGGGAATTTACAAATGGAAGGAGAAGCATCATCTCCGTTCTCGTCACGACATACGGTATAAAGCATAACGAGTTCTCCGGAAGATTCCCTAAAGTGATCACCATGGAGGATCTGTTCGCATAGAATGACATGGAACCGATTCT
>JAZUKB010000025.1:0-4374 GCA_045643085.1 Candidatus Cryptobacteroides sp. | reverse complement strand
AGCTACGCCGACAAGGAGCTCCCTTGGGCCTGTGACTATCTCAATTACCTCGGAACAAGCAAGATGAGTCCTGAAGAGGTTCAGAAGTATCTCTACGGCCTTGCCTGCAATTTCTCCGTTTCCTGCTCGGGTGAACGCACATACGTTTCCATCAGCGGACTTGCCGAGAATATGGATGAGGTCATGAAGTTCATGGAGGAATTCATCACCGACGCACAGCCCAATCCCGAGGCTCTTGTGATGCTCAAGGCCAACGGTCTTCAGGAAAGGGCCAATGCCAAGACCGACCAGAGCTCCAACGCTTCCCGTCTGAGGTCTTACATCCAATATGGTCCCGAGAATCCTTCCAAGCACATTCTTTCCAACAAGGAGTTGGGTGCCCTCACCGATGCACAGCTTCTCGACAAGATTCACAATATCTTCAAGTCGGAGCACAAGATTCTGTACTACGGTCCGGTTGAGGCAGAGGAATTCGTTGCCAAGGTCAATGAGATTCACAACTGCCCCGAGACCCTCGCACCTGTGGTGAAGGGTAACCCTTATCAGAACCAACTGACAGGAGAGAACACTATCTTCATTGCTCCCTACGATGCCAATCAGTCCATCCTTTATTCCATCTCCTGCAGGGGAGAGAAAACCGGTGTGGAGGAAGAACCGATTGCCACTCTGTACGACGAATATTTCGGAGGTGGTATGAACTCCATAGTCTTCCAGGAGATGCGTGAGGCACGCGGTCTGGCATACAGCGCCGCCGCCCGCTATATACTGCCCGGCGATAAGGATCATACAGCTATCTTCCTGGATTTCATTCAGACCCAGAATGACAAGCTCCCCGATGCCCTCGCTGCTTTCGACGAGATTATCAACAATATGCCCGTCTCGCAGAATGCCTTCGACATTGCCAAGGAGAACATCATTTCCAATCTCCGTACTCAGCGCACCATCAAGTCTTCCGTCCTCTGGTATTATCTCAATCTCCAGAAGCGCGGACTCGACTTCGATCCTGAGCGCAAGGTATATGAGGAGGTACAGAATATGACTCTCGATGATGTGGTCAAATTCCAGCAGGAGTATATCAAGGACCGTACATATTACATTGGTATTCTGGGCCGCGAGAGCGACTTTGACATGGAAGCTCTCTCCAAGTTCGGAACCATCAGGAAAGTCACCACCGAAGAGATTTTCGGATATTAGTCTATGCTGTTTTCAAAAATATTCAATGCTGGCTGCCTGATTCTGGCGGCCAGCGTCTTATTATCCTCCTGCAATTCACTTTGCTGGAAGAATGCCACCGGCCTGATTGAAGATGACGGGCTTGTGATGAGAGTGCTTACTGTGGATGAGCCGGAAGACTCGCTTTTCCTCAGACAAAGTTGCAGGAACATTCCCGTGAAGGAGATTGGTGGAGCGAGCTATAGGAAACTTGCCGGGAAGTTGGTTGCTACGGTTAGTTCGCCCGAGCAGGACGGAGTCGGCATTGCCGGGCCGCAGGTGGGCGTCGGATTCCGCGTAGTGGCCGTCCAGCGTTTCGACAAGGAAGGGGAACCATTCGAGGTATATCCCAACATCCGCATTACTGCAGTGCGCGGAGAAAAGAAATACGGTCCGGAAGGATGCCTTTCCGTACCTGAGGTCCGAGGTGACGTTGCCCGTTATCAGGACATTGACATCACCTACACCTCTCCCGCTACATTGAAGGACACGACCGAGCGCATCCAGGGCTTCACCGCCGTCATCTTCCAACACGAATGTGACCATCTCGACGGTGTGCTTTATACCGACAAACTTGCCCTTCTGGATGATCCCTCTGAGAATTTCGTACTGATAACGGACGTGATTCCCGATGCTATGCTGGATATGCGTTACTACGGCAGCTTTAATTTCATAGGCGACCGCATTCCCGGTTATGAACAGCCCGTCGCAATTCTCTCAAGGCAGGCGACAGACAGCCTGAAACTCGTCTGCGACGACCTCAGGGCTCTGGGATACATCGTGCGTATCTATGATGCATACCGTCCCCAATGTGCCGTGGATTATTTCATGGCCTGGGCGGAAGATGTCAACGATGTCAGGACCAAGCAGTATTTCTATCCCGAATTGGAGAAGGGCATACTCGTGCCTCAGGAATACGTGGCACGCCATTCAAGTCACACCAGAGGCTCGACGGTGGATCTGACCCTCTTCGATATGGCAAGCGGAAAGGAAGTGGATATGGGCTGCACCTTCGATTACTTCGGAGTTGCCTCTCACCCGGATGTATTGCCCGGACAGAAAGTAGGGGCATACAAACCCATCAACGAGGAGCAGTATCGCAACAGGATGATTTTGAGAGAAGCTATGCTTTCTCACGGCTTCAATCCCTATGACTGTGAGTGGTGGCACTTCACCCTTGCGGACGAGCCGTTCCCCAACAGCTACTTCAATTTCCCCGTAAGTGCGGAGAGCCTTTAATCCCCGTAGAGGTACTTCTGTTGCTCCGGTGTAAGGCGGTCGATTTCCAAGCCCCAGGAGGAAAGCTTGCGTTGCGCCACGGTCCTGTCTATCTCTTCAGGGACATCCTGAACCATCTTTCCCAGTTCTCTGCTGATTTCGTCCCGGTGTTGAACCAGATACCGGGCGCTCAACGCCTGGATGGCAAATGACATATCCATTATTTCTGCAGGATGGCCGTCACCGGCGGCAAGATTGACAAGCCTGCCTTCTGCCAGGACATATATCTTCCGGCCGTTTTCCAGTGTATAGCCGACTATGTTTTTCCTTGCCGGTTTGATTTCCTTTGCCATCTTTGAAAGTCCGGCTACGTCAATTTCGCAGTCGAAATGCCCTGCATTGCAGCAGATCGCACCGTCCTTCATAAGGAGGAAATCTTCTTTATTGATGACCTTGTCGCAACCTGTCACGGTGACAAATATATCCCCGTACCTTGCGGCCTCGTGCATCTTCATCACTTTGAATCCGTCCATAACTGCCTCCATTGCCCTCACGGGATTGACCTCGGTGACTATGACTTCTGCGCCAAGGCCTTTGGCACGCATCGAAACACCTTTTCCGCACCATCCATAGCCTGCCACCACAACCGTCTTGCCGGCAACAATGAGATTGGTCGTGCGGTTGATACCGTCCCATACGGACTGGCCGGTGCCGTAACGGTTATCGAAGAAATGCTTGCACTCGGCATTGTTCACCAACATCATCGGAAACTTCAGTTTGAGTTCCCTGTTCAAGCGCTGGAGACGCAGGATGCCGGTGGTGGTCTCCTCACAACCTCCTATGACTCCCGGAATAAGCTCGGGGAAATCGTTGTGAATGGTGTTCACAAGGTCGCCCCCGTCATCAATGATGATATTTGGTCCGGCCTCTATCACTTTGCGGCAATGGCGCTTGTATTCCTCTTCTGTCGCCCCGTACCAGGCGAAAACATTGAGCCCGTCCCTGACAAGAGCGGCGGCCACGTCATCCTGGGTGGACAGAGGATTGCTTCCCGTAACGTACATCTCCGCTCCGCCTGCCGCAAGAACCTGGCAAAGATATGCAGTCTTGGCCTCCAGATGCACTGACAGCGCGATCTTAAGGTCTTTGAACGGTTTCTCTTCGCTGAATTCCTTTTCCAAGCCATTGAGGAGAGGCATATGATGCCTTACCCATTCTATTTTGAGTTTTCCGTCCGGCCAGAGATCCGCGTTCCTTATTTCACTTGACATAGTCGCTGATATTTAATCCTTCCTTGTATAACACTGAATCAAGTCCTGCCGCCCTGCCGCCTTCCACGTTTGCGATGGAATCATCTACAAACAGGCATTCTTCGGGCTTGAAGCCGATACTTTCAATCACCCTGTCAAAAATAAACCTTCCGGGCTTCAGTAATCCCATTTTGTAGGAAAGGAACATCCCCGTGAAGCAGTCCCGGATGCCTTCGTCTTCCAGAATACGAAGGAAACGACGGGTGCAGATAGGGTTATTGTTGCTCAATACGTACAAAGTATATGATTTGGACAATTCCTTTATCTGCCTTACCATATCGGGTTTGGCTCCCACAAGCAGAGAGCAGAAACAATCTTCTATGACCTTGGGAGTCGTCCCCGCCGGACAATGCTTCAGGCATTTTTCATAAAAGCCATTCTCGTCGATAAGCCCTCCCTCAAAATTGCTGATGAACCCTCTCTGGCGATAAATGTCAAGATATTCCTCTATCCCCTCGAAACCCGCCTTTTCTCTGAAATTTCTTATGCAGAGTTCCATATCCAGATCCAGGATAACTCCGCCCATATCCAGTATTATCGCTTTTGTCATTCCCACGTGATTTTTCTCATCGCTCTGCAAAGATAATTCATTTCGGTGAATTTGTTTTTGTGGCCGTTGAAGTTTATCTTTGCA
>JAZUKB010000024.1:0-77915 GCA_045643085.1 Candidatus Cryptobacteroides sp. | reverse complement strand
TACAAAATCCAAGTTATGAAATACAGAGCAATCACAACCTTTATCGCTATCGCATCCATTTCGTTGTCAGCGATGGCGCAGACCCCTTCCGAATACAACCTTCCCGGCAGGCAATATCCTATGATCAATCCCGACCGCACGGTGACATTCCGTGTCGATGCGCCAGAGGCTGAAAGCGTCGCTGTCAATATGGGTAAGGCTTATCCAATGACAAGGCTGGAGGACGGACAGTGGAGCGTTACGACCGAACCTGTCACTCCAGGTTTTCATTTCTATTCTCTGTTAATCGACGGCGTCAGGAGCACAGATCCGGCCACGCAAATCTTTTTCGGGAGCGGTACGCAGATGAGCGGCATCGAAGTCCCCGAGCTTTGTACGGGCTTCTATCTTGAGAAGGAAGTCCCTCACGGCGAGATCAGGGAACAGAGATATTGGTCTGAACTTACCGGCAGTTGGAGGACCTGCAACGTATATGTGCCGGCTGATTATCTGAAAGAAGACGGAGCGAGATTCTCTGTCCTGTATCTTCTTCACGGAGCCGGTGAGGATGAAACCGGATGGCCTTTGCAGGGGAAAGTCAGGAATATAATGGACAACCTCATCGAAGAGGGCTCCGCGGTACCGATGATAGTGGTGATGGATCACGGAGTCGCCGAAATAGAGGGCATCCAGCTCAAGAATATGTTCGATTTCACCGCCTATGAGAAGGTTGTGATAGAGGAACTCGTTCCTATGATTGACGAAAATTACCGTACATACACCGACAGGGATCACAGAGGTATAACAGGACTGTCACTCGGAGGTTTCCAGAGCTGGACAATAGCTATGAACCATAGGGACAAATTCTCCTGGCTCGGCGGATTCAGCGGCTCCGGTAAAGGCCCTGGGACAACCGCTGACTTGTATGACGCCTCTCTGAACGAGGATTTCCACCTGATGTTCATCAGTACGGGAACCAAGGAATCTCCTATGATGTATGCCACGGTGAAGAATTTCCACGACATTCTCGTGAATGCCGGTGTAAAGCATATATTCTACCAGTCTGAAGGCACGGACCACGAATGGCTGACCTGGCGAAGATCTCTGTATCGCCTTGTGCCGCTGTTGTTCAAATAGATAATCAAAAGAAACATGTCCGACTTCGCAAATTTCAAAAACGGCTGCAGGATTGCACTGAAAGGAATACTCGCACACCCGGTACTGTTGGTCATTCTCTGCCATGCCTGGATTGCGGGCAGCCTCGACTGTGCAGGCAACCCGGTCCTGGCCCCGGTCTTTGCATTTCTTTCTGTGTTTGTCGACAGGCTCTGCAAGGGCAGGACAGGGTGGTCCTGGATACTCGTTCCCCTCTACGTCGGAAGCTGCTATATCAAGGCCTTCAACGGGTTTGACAACACCGTCTCATTTGTTGTAATCTGTGCTACAATCATTCCCCTGTGTTATTTGTGGCTTGGAAGAGAGAAGGAGGATATCCGGTTCATACACCAGACCTGGGCATCTGCATGGTCCCTTATCATCGCGCTTGTGTCCGTTTCGGTCCTTGCCGGCATTACAGCGCTGATACTCCTCTCTATAGAAACTTTGTTCGGAGTTGATGTTTCAGTATTTTTGAAGTGGATGGTCAGGTTCTGCTATATCGTCCTGCTTGCTCCGATCTTCATTTCCATTGATGAAAGCAGGCGGACTGACGTATATTCTAGAACATTGGAGACCATCCTCAACTGGGTGATGTCCCCGGCGCTCATACTCTATACTCTGGTCCTTTACGCTTACTGTATCAAAATTGTCGCCTCGTGGACTTTGCCTGACGGCCAGGTCGCCCTGATGACCCTTGCCTTCTTCATCATTCTTTTTGTATGCAGGGAATACCGAAGAATCCAGGAAAAGAAGCCGTTCGAATGGTTCTATGGTTACTCGTGGATTGTGTCCATCCCCCTGTTCGTCCTGTTCTGGACGGGAACATTCCGCAGACTTTCTGATTATGGATGCACGCCGGCGAGATACTATCTTCTCATATCAGGCATCATCCTGATGTTCCTTGTCATAAGGAGAGAGAAAAAGAGTCCTTCGACATTCTACCATTATTTCTGTATTGCAGCGTCCGCCCTTTTCCTCATCAGCATCGCTTGCCCCGGAATCAATCACAAAGACATTTCAATGCATTCACAGCGGAATATCGTTGTACGTGAGGCGTCACGGCTCGGCATACTTGATGCGGACGGCAGATTTGCAGACAGGCAGTATGAATACAAAGATTCGCTGGATGCAATGTCCTACAGAAGAATCTATCAGGCATTGCTGTTCATGGACGGAATGGATGAAAGCTCGGTTGACAAGTCTTTCGGTATCGACAGCCTGAGTGTTTACCTCAACCGTCTCCCAAGCAACGTGCAACAGTTCTCAACGAGTGAAAGGATGGATGAAGCCGCAGACTTCAACTTGATGTAAAATCCAAAGAATAAGGGCCGATAAATTGCTACTTTATGTACTGGACAGGAATCATACTTGGTGCATCTGCATTCTTGATAATAGGATTATTCCATCCTATCGTAATCAAAGCTGAATATTATTGGGGCAAGGGATGCTGGTGGCTGTTCGCTGTTGTCGGACTGGGTTTCTGCATTGCATCACTTCTGTCCAAGGGAGTTCTTTCGGCAATATTGGGCGTCATAGGTTTCAGCTGCTTCTGGTCGATACTGGAACTGTTTCAACAAGAAAAGAGGGTCGCTAAAGGTTGGTTCCCGTCAAATCCCAAGAAAAAGTGAATCCCCCGGAGAAACGAAAAAAGTCAGCAATCAAGCTGACTTTTTTACGTTTCGTAGCGGGGAGAGGACTCGAACCTCTGACCTCCGGGTTATGAGCCCGACGAGCTACCAACTGCTCTACCCCGCGATGTTGGACTGCAAAGGTACGCCTTTTTTTTGAAATATCAAATTATCGGCGTTCGCCGACAAGGATACTTTTCAGTTTGATGGATACGATGTGGGTGGGGGACTCGAACACTTTGCCGCTTATGGTCCTTCCGGATTTCAACAGCTCCACCAGCTTGCCGAAAGTCTCTTCGCTGAGTCCGGCGCTTTCCAGAAGACGCCACAGGACGTATTCCCAATGCCTGTATTTCCGGAGTTCCGTGATGGAGATGACCCCGCCGGACAAGACCTTTTCCCGAGCTGCCAGATAATAATCCTCCGCTATATCGTCAACTTCCCTGAAATGCTGCATATCCCTTTGCAGGGTGCGCAGGAAAGAAGGATTCATCTGAGCGAACAGGGGGAACACTTCGTTTCGTATCTTGTTGCGTTTGAAGGTGTTCTCGCTGTTGGTGCTGTCTTCCCTCCATCCGTATCCTCTTGAAGTCATCCATTCCCTTATCTCTTCCCTTGTCGTGCTGAGCAACGGGCGAAGAATCCTGTCCGAGGCCATCCCTCTGAGCCCTTTGGAACCTGTCCCCCGCAGAAGGTTGAGCATCAGGGTCTCGGCGTTGTCATTGGCGTTATGGGCCACGGCGACCGAGTCGAAACCTTCTTCCCTGCAAAGTGCTTCAAACCATTCATATCGCAGGTCCCTGGCCGCCATTTCTATACTGATACCCTTATTTGATGCATATCCGGACGTGTCGAACCTCCTGGTGAATAATTTCATCTCGTGTGATTCGCACCATTCTCTCACAAACGCCTCGTCTCCATCCGATTCATCCCCGCGCAGTGAGAAATTGCAATGGGCTACGGCAAAAGAGGCTCCGGGAAACAACTCCGGAGCCCTGTATGCCAGGTACATCGAATCGATGCCGCCGCTCACTGCAAGCAGGATATTCATTCTGCGCTACTTCTTGTTCTTAAACGTATATGTTATACTGAAAGACAGGAATTCCTTGAACTGGACTTTCTGTATTCCGTCGGGATGTGCCGCTTCCTTAATATAAACGATAGGGTCGTAGATGAGCCAGGTGTTGAGCCCGACCTTGAAAATCTTGCTGACCTGCCACTCTATCTTGTTATCCCAGTTGACACGGTTGTTCACGAACGGTTTGTTCAGATAATCGGTGAAAAGCACGAGCTGGGACTCGAAGTTGAACTTGTCATTGATGACCCATTTGGCATTCGCCTTGATCTGCGCACCGAACTGGAAGAGCACGGGGTTGAACGCTCCCGGGACATCTTTGCTCGGCTGCATACCGTATTGCTGTCTCAGCAGAGGGTTCGTAACTATCGTGAGACCACCGGTGACGGGGGACAGGATGACGTTGAACCAGGGTGCCGGATTCCATTCCATACCGAGTGCCAGATTGGTGTATGCCGGCGAAAGCCATCCGGACTTGAGCGTACCGGTCCAGTCGGTCTGAGGATTGGTTGGATCCACTGCAACATAGTCACTGTAGCTGTCTGTAAACTGGGAACGGAAGTCGAAGGCTGCTGTATAGTTCCATTTTGATTTTTCTCCCGTCTTGAAAGACAACTTGCTTTCGAGGTATATACGGTCATTGCTCTTCTGAAGGAGATTTCTTTTGTCTGCAGACCAAAGGAATCCGTAATTCAGCTGCAGACGGTTTGTCCAGCTCGTCAGGTCCTTGGCGTAATCAGCCTTGGCATCGAGTCCTGTGCTGAGCGTCAATGTATTGTAACCTCCTGCGGCCCAGCTGAACAGACCTGTCTGGTTGAATCCGAGGTCCACGGCAAGAGAATTGTTCCAGTATTTCGGCTTTTCCGGTACCACTTCGCTCTGCTCCGCATTGGCGATTGCTACGGCTGCCGCTGATGCGGCATCCTGAACGTTCTGGGCGGACATTGAAATGCCCGCGAGCAAAATCAACAGTGTAAGTATTGTTCTTTTCATATCAGTACGCTATTGCAAAAACGACTCTTCCGTGTGACGGCTTTCCTGAATAGATATCCTTTCCTTCCTCCTCGCAGACATAGCTGTCGATAGGAATGCATCGTATCGTCGCCTTGGTCTCGTCCTTTATCTTCTGCTCGGTCTCGGCGGTTCCGTCCCAATGGCAGAGGAGGAACTTCCCGGTCTGAATCTTCTCCTTGAACTTCTCCCAGTCATCGCATTTCTCGACGTGCGCATCCCTGAATGTCATAGCCTTGTCGTAAATGCCCTTCTGAATATCATCGAGCAAGGTGTGAATGTATGCATCAACACCTTCGAGACTCACGGTGGTCTTTTCGAGAGTGTCGCGGCGTGAAACCTCGACTGTTCCGGCCTGTAGGTCGCGTGCTCCCATCGCAAGGCGTACAGGAACGCCCTTCAACTCCCACTCGGCGAACTTGAATCCCGGCCTCAGTGTATCTCTGTCATCGATCCTGACGCTGTGGCCCAGGGCTTCGAGCGCATTCTTTACCTTCTCGAACTCAGCTATGACGGCTGAATGCTCCTCGTCCGTCTTGTAGATAGGTACCATGACAATCTGAATAGGAGCCAATGCCGGAGGAAGCACGAGTCCGTTGTCGTCTCCGTGAGCCATTATCAGGGCTCCCATAAGACGGGTGCTTACACCCCAGGAAGTCGCCCAGACATATTGTTGCTGGCCTTCCTTGTCGGTATATTGTACATCGAATGATTTTGCGAAGTTCTGTCCCAGGAAATGTGATGTTCCGGCCTGCAGGGCCTTTCCGTCCTGCATCATCGCCTCAATTGTGAGGGTGTCCAACGCTCCTGCGAACCTCTCGTTCGGGCTCTTGTGACCGACGATTACAGGTAGTGCCAGTACGTTGCGGGCGAAATCGGCGTATATGCGGACCATCTCGTTCGCCTTGGCCTCGGCTTCCTGCGCCGTGGCGTGTGCGGTGTGTCCCTCCTGCCAGAGGAACTCTGCGGTGCGGAGGAACGGGCGGGTCCTCATCTCCCATCTGACCACATTGCACCACTGGTTGCAAAGGATAGGAAGGTCTCTCCAGGATGTAATCCAGTTTTTGTAAACGCTCCAGATGATTGTTTCAGATGTCGGGCGGACAATCAGCTCTTCTTCCAGTCTGGCATCGGGGTCAACGACGACACCCTTTCCGTCGGGGTCATTCATAAGCCTGTGGTGAGTCACGACGGCACATTCCTTCGCGAATCCTGCGACGTGCTCCGCCTCTTTGCTGAAGAAGGATTTCGGGATGAAGAGAGGGAAATATGCATTCTGTACACCGGTCTTCTTGAACATGCCGTCCAGTATGGACTGCATTTTCTCCCATATTGCGTAACCATAGGGTTTGATGACCATACATCCCCTGACTGCTGACTGCTCCGCCAGGTCTGCCTTTACAACAAGATCGTTGTACCACTGTGAATAATTCTCTGACCGAGATGTGACTTCCTTTGCCATAGTTATTGTTGAAATTCTGCTTTTTTTTCCGAAATTTGCATCTATATTATGCCGTAATATGGTCAGGCATAGTCTTTGCGAAGGCAAAGATAACAACTTTTATCAATAGGAGGTTAGATTATGAAACGTAGCGTCACACTTTTATTGCTCGCCCTTCTGGCTGCGACATCGTGCGGTACTTCTTCTCAGTTTGCCGCCGAGCAGGATTTCTATGACGGAATCTACTACAGACCTTCCGTCACAAGAAAGGTCCATCTGCTTTCCGAAGAAGATTTTGCCAATCTGGCATCGCAGAACATACAGTTGGAAAAGAAAAAAGAAAAGGACACTACGGTGATTCTTGTCGTCCCTGAGAATAAAGTCAACTTTTATTTCGGGATCGACTTCCTCTGGGGATTCGGCCCGCGTTTCGGCTGGTATGGAAGGTGGGGCTGGTACGACCCTTGGTGGTATTATGACTATTGGTACGTGGACCCTTGGAATCCTTGGTGGAGACCTTGGCCGTTCGGACCGTGGGATCCTTGGTACGGGCCTTGGAGGCCTTGGGACCCTTGGTATGGCCCGGGACCATATCCTGTCCCTGTCTATCCGGTAACTCCTCACGGACCTTATACCAGACCTCTGGCCGTAGGTGGGGTTGGCGCTCCTCGTACAGGAGGAATGGGCACTATATCACGCGGAAGGTCAATGGGCTCCGGTGCAGGATATGACGCATACAACAGGACCGGCAGCCGGAACATCAATCCGCTCAGCGGAATCTCAACGTCCGGCAGGACAGGATCTTCTGTTTCCGGTTCATCAAGAAGTTTCAGGGTAACACCTGATCACGGGTCAACCATAATCCAAAGAGGTGGAGGCTCATCCAGGAATTCCTACGGGAACGGACCTACAAGAAGCCCTTCATCCAGCTCATCTTCACGTGGATCTTATTCGCGCGGCTCCAGCTCACCGGCACCATCTTCGTCAGGAGGCGGAGGGTATAGCGGCGGTGGCGGTGGATATAGCGGTGGCGGTGCTCCGTCAGGCGGTTCCCGCGGAGGTGGAATGGGTGGCGGCAGACGCTAATGACACTTAATCCTGCTTAATGATATGAAAAAGATATTTACATCATTGCTGCTGCTTGTGTCGGCTTTGAGTGCCGGTGCGCAGGACATATATTCAGCAACCTCGATAAGCGAGAACAATTATTCCGGAACGGCAAGAAGCGTTGCTTTGGGTAATGCTATGACAGCTGTCGGAGGGGATCTCGGTTCATTTGCAATCAACCCGGCCGGATCGGCCGTCTCCCCGTTCAACCAGCTGGTGATCAGTCCGGGTATTTCAGTGGCGTTCAACTCGTCCAGATATGCGCCTACCTTTGATATCAGTCAGAGAGGCCCTTCCGAGAAGGATTTCGGTCCGGCAGAGAAGAGCAGCTACACAAGGTTCGTTATTCCGGAGATAGGATTCAACTTCAATTTCGAGACTGGGAACAGTTACGGACTGGTGGGATTTTCAGTAGGTTTTCTGTCAAGCGTGACTAACAACTATACCGATTACGCATTCGCTTCCGGAACCAACGTGGAGACTTCAATGTTGGGAGCTCTTGCGTCCGATGCCACGCGCGATCTGTACAACGATTTCTGGTCGTTGAATGACGAAGTGGCAGCCGGCTCGTATATGATTCTGAGAGGCTCCGACGTGGATCCAAGGCTCGGCGAGAGTCAATTCTTCGGGGTTACCGAGTCTCCTGATGAATACGGTATATGGAGTACCAAGGGGGAGAAAAATCCTCTCATCCAGAGTTCATCCGTAAGGTCCTTCGGAGTCAAGAACGATGTCCTGTTCAATATGGGCTTCAATATTTCCAATATATGCTATCTGGGTTTCAATTTAGGGATGCCGAGAAGCGTTTACAATTATCAGGAAGGATTCACCGAAAGGGCCACTTATCCTGACAGGTACGACATATATAGGAGCAAGGACTTCTTCAAATCATCCACCTATGGGTATGAGCTCAACAGGGTGGTGACAGGTATCTATGCAAAATTCGGCGCGATCGTCCTTCCTATGAAGAATCTACGTGTAGGTTTTGCCGTGCAGACTCCTGTCTCCTACAATGTATCCGAGGCCTTCAAGGTCAGCGGTAATATGACAACCGACAAGTATTCCAACAATTCAACAGCCAGCGATTCCTGGGCATACAGGCTGCGTGCTCCGTACAGGCTGAACGCCGGTGTGGCTTATACCTTCAGCAACAGGGCTTTCGCAAGCATCGATTATGAGATGTCCGACTATAGCGTGATGAAGTTCAGCCAGTTATACGATTACCCGGCTGACTATTATTACACCAACAATCAGAACAGGCTTTTCCGCGGAGTCCAGCATATGTTGAGGTTGGGCGTTGAGTACCGGGTGACAACGGAGTTCTCAGTCAGGGCCGGATACAATACGACCACTTCCCCTGAGAAGTACTACCAGTACAACGGAGAGAGAGTCACCGCTGACAATTATTACGACTTCCAGGGTGTGCCTCTGGGACGTGCCTATTATTTTTCGGACAGGACCAAGGCTTTTTCGGCCGGTGTAGGCTACTCCACCCACGGTTCATTGTTCTTTGATCTTGCCGCAAGGCTCACTCAGTACCCTGCGACGACGTTCCTTCCATACTCGGACTATATTTACGACAGCGACAATATCCTTTCAGTGCCATCGCCTTCGATTTCATCGTCAAGGTCATTGCTGGATATAATATTTACCATTGGATGCAGATTTTAGTATGAAACTTAGTGCAAAAGAGCTTGCAGAGATTCTGAAAGGGACTGTTGAGGGCGATCCGCAGACCGTGGTGACGTCATTCGCAAAGATCGAACACGGCAAACCAGGTCAGCTGTGCTTCTTCGCCAATCCGAAGTACGAGCAGTATGTGTATTCCAGCAAGGCTTCCATTCTGCTGGTCAACAACGATTTCGTTCCCAAGGAGCCGCTCGGAATCACTCTGGTGAGAGTTCCCGATGCATATAGTGCATTGGCCCAGTTGCTCAAACATATATCCGATCAGAAGAAATCATTCAGGAGGCATCGGGGCCGTTGCCGTGTGGCCTGCAGCGCTAAAATCGGAAGGAAGGTCTGGATAGGGGATTTCGTCACTGTAGGAAAGAAGACCGAAATCGGTGAGGGTACCAGAATTCACGACAATGTCACCATAGGCGAGAATGTCAGAATCGGCAGCAGGTGCATAATTTATTCTGGAGTCCATATCTTCCCCGGGACCGTTATCGGAGACAGGACCATACTCCATTCGGGGTGTGTCATAGGGGATGACGGGTTCGGTAATGCTCCGCAACCGGACGGAACCTGGAAGAAGATAGAGCACGTAGGAAATGTCATCATCGGCAACGACGTGGAGATAGGCTCCAATACAACCGTTGACAAAGCACCTATGGAATCCACCATAATAGGCAACGGAGTAAGGATTGACAACCTCTGCCAGATTGCGCATAACGTGCAGATAGGGGACAACACCGTAATGGCGGCCCAAACAGGTATAGCCGGTTCTGCCAGAATAGGCAGGAACTGCATCCTCGCCGGACAGGTGGGTGTCGTCGGACATATCACCATAGCCGACAATACTACGATAGGCGCCCAGTCCGGTGTCATCGGAAATATCCGCAAGAGCGGCGAGGTATATCTGGGTACGCCTGCAATTCTTCATAAGACATATTTGAGGAGTTACGCCAAGTTCAAGTCCGCCGGGGAGGAATAATAAATATTATTCTTATCTTTGCGTCTTGTATGAAACAGCGGACGCTTAGCAAGGAGTACTCATTCGAGGGAAAAGGCCTGCATACGGGTCGCTATGCGCGCGTTTCGGTAGGCCCGGCGCCTCAGGATACCGGAATACGATTTGTACGTACGGATCTTGATGAGTGCGTCGATGCACTTGCCGAGAATGTTTCGTCAACTGCGCGCAGTACGACAATATCAAGCGGCAGGGCTTCGGTAAGGACAATAGAGCATATACTGTCAGCTTTGACCGGGTTGGGAGTGGACAATGCCACCGTCCGTATCGATACCGGTGAGATGCCGATACTGGACGGAAGCGCAAAACCTTACATGGATGCGATGGGCGATGATCCGCTTGTGGAGCAGGACTCCGAAAGGAAGTGGATTGAGATTGACGGTGAGATATGTGTCAGGAATGAAAAGAAGGGCTCCTATGTCAGAATAGTCCCGTCTGACAATCCGACTTATGGTGTAACCATTGATTTCAATTCCAAGGTTCTCGGAGTGCAGAATGTCCGGTGGAACAAGGATATCGATTACCCTACGCAGGTTGCGCCTTGCAGGACGTTTTGTTTCTTTCACGAGATAAAGAAATTGCTGCTGCTCGGAATGGTCAAGGGAGGCGATCTCGAGAATGCAATCGTCATTGTGGAAAAGCCCGTCAGGAAGTTTTATCTGAAACATATGGCCCGTCTATTGCGGCAACCATACGTGACTGTGACACCTTCCGGTTACCTGAGCAATCTTGAATTGCGTTTCCCGGACGAATGCGGGCGACATAAGCTCCTGGACCTGATAGGGGATATGCGCCTGTCCGGAGGTTTTTTGAAGGCTGACATTATAGCATACAAATCAGGCCACAGGCTGAATACTATGGCAGCAAAGGCCGTAAGAAACAGAATTATTCAATAGATATGGCAAAAATACATCCTTTGGCAACAGTCCATCCGGGCGCAAAACTCGCCGAGAACGTTGAGGTAGGGCCCTATGCATTCATCGATGACAATGTCGAAATAGGCGAAGGGACCAGAATCCTGCCACACGCGACGATATTTTCGTACGTCCGTATCGGAAAGAATTGCAATGTATTCCCCGGAGCTGTGATCGGAGCTATCCCGCAGGATCTCAAATTTGAGGGGGAAGTGACATACGTCGAGATTGGGGACAGGGTCAATATCCGCGAATGCGCCACTATCAACAGGGGCACCAAGGCCAGCGGAAAGGGTGTTACGAGGATAGGAAGCGACACTTTGATAATGTCCTATGTCCACGTTGCCCATGACTGTAGGGTCGGCAATCATTGTATCCTTGTAAGTTATGTGGGTATAGCCGGTGAAACGGATGTTGATGACTGGGCTATCATTGGTGGCGGTACGAAGGTCCATCAGTTCACGAAGATCGGTACCCATGCGATGATAGGCGGCGGATCCGCCGTCAACAAGGACATACCACCTTATTCGCTCTGCGGACGACTTCCTATATGCTATGCAGGTGTGAACATCGTCGGTCTTCGTAGGCGCGGTTTCGATTCGGATGTCATAAGGAACATCAAGGACATATATGATGTCCTTTATTATCAGGGATACAATTTCTCAGATGCGATAGCCCGTATCGAAGAAGGATTCGCTGAGTCGGAGGAAAAGAGGGTCATCCTTGATTTCGTCCGGAACTCGAAGCGTGGGATAGTCCGTGCAGGTGATCAGCACGAAAAGGGCGGAATAGAATAGGGTGATATTCTCGATAGCATATTTCCCTCCGGTAGAATACTTTGCCTTGCTCGCAAAGTATTCTTCGGTTTATATGGACACCTCGGCTCCGTACCAGAAGCAGTCCTACCGCAACAGATGCCGGATCCTTACAGCCAACGGGCCGATGAACCTCAGCTTTCCCATTGTACACAACGGCAATTACGGTATCCGGGAAGTTCTTGTGGACTATACTGAGGACTGGGTCAGGAAAACAGAGTATGCCATAGATTCCGCGTATTTCAATTCCCCGTTCTTTGAGTATTACAGGGATGAGATGTTCTCGATACTCGATTCAAGGCCTGACACTTTGTGGAAGTTGGATATGGACATCATACGCTTCTTTCTGTCAAAAATAGGAATCGCAACGGATATCATCATCGACAGGTTGCCGGAACACTACGATGATGATTACAGAGAATGCATACATCCCAAACGGGAACCCGTGATGACCAATAGGGAGTACTGGCAGGTGTTCCGTGAGAAATTCGGCTTCGTGCCGAACCTGTCGGTGATGGACCTGCTTTTCAACGAAGGCCCCGAATCGATATGCTATCTTTGACGGAGCCGTTTTTGGATATTAAAGAATTATTACTAACTTTGTACTTGTGAACGAGATAGAGGCCGCGAGGCTTCTATTTTTATTTTATTATGGAAAAGGCGGAATTACAGAAAGTACTTGAAAAGGCTGCGCTGGAGCGTGGCTGCAAAGTTGTGGAACTGGCGTTTGATGATGACGACAATGTGTTCGAGGTTACGATAGACAAGGAAGCGGGGGATGTGGATCTTTCCGATTGTGAATATGTTCACAGGGCCGTGCTGGCGGCATTTGACAGGAATATCGAGGATTATGCGCTTACGGTAGGATCCGTGGGCATCGACGCCGAGCAGGCTGATGAGATATTGAAAACAATAAAAGACTAGATAAAATGGAAAAAGAACAGGTAATTACCCTTATTGATGCCTTCAAGGACTTTAAGGAGGAGAAAAACATTGACCGTCCGGTGATGATGGGTGTACTCAAGGATGTGTTCCTTACCCAGATAGCGAAGACTTACGGTTCATCGGACAATTTCGACGTGATTGTGAATGTTGACAAGGGTACTTGCGAGATATATCAGAATTTCGAGATTGTAGAAGAGGTGGAGAATCCAAATGCCGAAATGACACTTGATCAGGTAAAGGCCGACAGCGGAGACGATGATTATGAGATAGGAGACCAATATTCAAAGAAGCTCCCGCTTTCCGCATTCGGACGTCGCGGTATCCTGAATATCAGGCAGAACCTTCAGGGCCGCATTATGGATATCGAGAAGGCCAATGTTTACAAAAAATATTCGGAGAAGGTCGGCGAACTCTTCAGTGGTGAGGTATATCAGACTTGGGCAAAGGAAGTTCTTATCCTCGACGAGGACGGCAATGAACTGCATATCCCTAAGAACGAGCAAATTCCGGGAGAACGTTTCAAGAAGAGTGATAGTGTGCGCGCCATAATCAAGAGTGTTGAGATGAAGAACAACACCACTCCGTATATCACACTCAGCCGTACTTCAAACGAGTTCCTCGAAAGGCTTTTCGAACAGGAGGTGCCTGAGATAGCTGATGGACTCATCACAGTGAAGAAAGTTGTACGTGTCCCTGGCGAAAGGGCCAAGGTTGCAGTGGAATCATATGATGACAGGATTGACCCTATCGGAGCTTGTATCGGTGTCAAGGGCGGACGTATCCTGGGAATTGTCAGGGAGCTGCGTAACGAGAATATAGATGTGATACAGTGGTCTCAGAACCCTCAGCTCATGATCCAACGTGCATTGAATCCGGCTCATGTTTCATCGATAGATATGGGACAGAGCGATGAGGATAAGGTAAAAGTATTTATGCAGCCGGACGAAGTGCGCAAGGGTATCGGTCGCGGTGGATGCAATATCCAGCTTGCCGGTATGCTTGTGGAGAGGGAGATTGAAGTATGGAGGGAACTTCCTAAGGGTGAGATTGATGAAGAAGAGGATGTGGCTCTCGATGAATTTGCAAATGAGATAGACGAATGGATCATCGATAAGCTCAAGTCAATAGGTTGTGATACGGCGAAGGACGTCCTTGCGATTTCTGCGGAGGATATCGCGAAACGTGCCGATCTTGAAGACGAGACTGTAGCGGAAGTTATCAATATACTTAAAGCTGAATTTGAGGACTAAATAATGGCGGATATCAGATTAAACAGAATTCTTAGACAATACAACATCGGACTTCAGGATTTGGTGGAGTTCCTCTCCAAACTGGGTGCCGATGTCGAGGACAATCCTAATGCAAAGGTATCTGACGAGTACCTTCCTGCTATAGACAAGCAGTTCGGCAAGGACCTGGCGATGAAGGAAGCCGCTGAGAAGGTCGATATCAAGATGACTGAGATTCTTGAGAAGACCAACAAGAAGTCTGGACACGAAGAAAATGAGGAGGATGAACCTGAGAGGGAGACGATAATAAAGAGCAATACCTTCATCAATGCGAAGAGGGAGGAGCCCGTTCAGGAGCCTGCTCCCGAACCGGAACCAGCACCGGAACCAGCACCGGAGCCGGAGCCTGCCGTTGAGCCGGAGCCGGAACCGGAGCCTGTTCCCGAACCGGAACCTGTACCGGAACCAACACCGGAGCCGGAGTCCGTCAATGAGCCGGAACCTGTTATCGAGCCGGAGCCGCAAATTCAGGAGCAGCCTGCTTCAGAACCGGTTGCAGAGCCGGAGCAGAAGAAGGAAGAACCTTCTCCGCTCAAGGTTGTGGGGAAGATTGACCTTACTCAGTTCGACAGAAAGCCTGTAAAGCGTGAGCGTATCTCCAAGAACAGCCAGAAGGTTGATGTGGCAAAGGCCGGAGCCGGTATAGAGAGGTCTCCAAAGAAGGAGAACAGAGGCCCTCAGAACCAGCAGTCCCAAGGACGTGGCCGCAAGCGTGACCGCTTCAAGCCTGCTATGACCGAGGCCGAGCAGGAAGAGATGCAGAAGGAAATCCAGAAGCAGGTCAAGGAGACTTATGCCAGGATGAACGAAGGCAAGAAAAATAATTTCGGTGCCAAATATCGTAAGGAAAAAAGGGAAGCTGCCGCGCAGAAGACACAGGAGGAGATGGAGCAGATGGCTGCTGAGAAGAGTGTGCTCAAGGTTACGGAGTTTGTTACTGTGAACGACCTTGCCACTCTTATGAACAACACTCCAGTGGTCAAGGTGATTGGAGCTTGTATGAGTCTCGGTCTGATGGTTTCCATCAATCAGAGACTTGATGCAGAGACACTCGTGCTCGTGGCGGAGGAATTCGGATACAAAGTAGAGTTCGTGACTGCCGAAATTTCTGAGGAGATAAGCAGCAGCGAGCAGGTTGACAGACCTGAGGATCTTGTCCCGAGACCTCCTATCATTACCGTTATGGGTCACGTCGACCACGGTAAGACATCCCTTCTCGACTATATCAGGAAGTCCAATGTCATAGCCGGAGAGGCCGGCGGTATCACACAGCATATCGGTGCATATAGCGTAAAAATGGAGGATGGAAGACGTATCACGTTCCTCGACACCCCTGGACACGAGGCGTTTACCGCTATGCGTGCACGTGGTGCACAGCTTACCGACCTTGCAATCATCATAGTCGCCGCTGATGACGCCGTGATGCCACAGACGGTTGAGGCTATCAACCATGCACAGGCCGCTGGCGTACCTATGGTATTTGCAATCAATAAGATAGATAAACCTGGTGCAAATCCGGACACAATACGACGTCAGCTCTCTGAGATGAATATCCTCGTTGAGGACTGGGGCGGAAAGTATCAGTGTCAGGAGATTTCTGCCAAGAAAGGTCTGAATGTCGATAAACTTCTTGACAAGGTGCTTCTCGAAACTGATATCCTTGAATTGAAGGCTAACCCAAACAAGCTCGCCGTAGGTGCCGTCATCGAGTCATCACTTGACAAGGGACGCGGTTATCTCGCCACGGTGCTTGTACAGGAGGGAACCCTGCATGTAGGGGACGTTGTCCTTTGCGGCAGTTTCTATGGCAAGGTCAAGTCTATGTTCAATGAGCGTGGACAGAAGGTCAATGAAGCTGGCCCTGCGACACCTGTTTCAGTACTCGGTCTGAATGGCGCACCTGCAGCAGGAGAAAAATTCAATGTGCTCTCCGACGAGAAGGAGGCCAAGAGCATAGCCAACAAACGTGAACAACTTATCCGAATACAGGGCATCAAGACCCAGAAGCATATGACTCTCGAGGAGATAGGCCGCCGAATTGCAATCGGTAATTTCAAGGAACTCAATGTCATCGTCAAGGGTGATGTGGACGGTTCTGTGGAGGCTCTGTCAGATTCCCTCATCAAACTCTCGACAGAGGAGGTAAGGGTGAATGTCATCCACAAGGCTGTCGGAGCAATTTCCGAGTCCGATGTCCTTCTGGCTGAGGCTTCCGATGCCGTCATCATAGGATTCCAGGTGCGTCCTTCCGTGGAGGCGCGCAAGTCAGCGGAGCAGGAAGGAATAGAGATAAGGCTCTATTCTGTCATCTATGACTGTATCAATGAAGTCAAGGACGGTATCGAGGGTATGCTCGAGCCGGAAAAGAAAGAAGAGGTTGTCGCAACCGCAGAAGTCAAGCAGACGTTCAAGATCAGCAAGGTCGGAACGATTGCAGGATGTCTTGTGCGTGACGGAAAGATGACTTCCCGCGCCAAAGTCCGGCTTATCCGTGACGGAATTGTCGTCTATACCGGAGAACTGGGCTCCCTTCAGATTGGAAAGGACCAGGTCAAGGAGGTTATCTCCGGGAAGGAGTGCGGTATGGGTATCGCCAACTTCAATGATATCAAGGAAGGCGATGTCATAGAGGCATTCCAGATTGTAGAAATCAAGAGAACATTATAAAAACTTTAGAAAAATGACCAAGAGATTGTACAGAACAAAAAACGGCCGCAAGATTGCAGGTGTCTGCAATGGATTGGCCGAGTATTTCGATATCGATCCTACGATCGTGAGACTTGCCTGGATAATCTTCGCATTCTGTTTCGGAAGCGGTATCCTGGCTTACATCATCGCAATGATTGTTATTCCTGAGAAAGAGGAATCAGGTATCGATTGTCAGTAAGAAGATAGAGTCGCTACCAGCGGTTGTAGTGGATTTTTTCCGGCTTCCACTTATCTTTCGGCCGGTCATTCCCTGCAGGCCATCCGATAGGGATTACGCACAGTGGCATTACGGTGCCGGTGATTCCGAGGGCCTCGCGCACTATTGCGGAACGTTCCACGTCTGAGGCTGCTGTCCATACGGCTCCAAGTCCCATAGCTTCCGCTGCAAGAAGAATGTTCTCCGTTGCAGCGGAAGCATCGTGTTCCCAGAAATTGTTCTCCACAACTGTTCCGTCGGAGAGGGTTATCATAGTTTCAGAGCAGACCACGATGGCTGCCTGCGCCTCAGAAAGCATCTTTGCATATTTCAGTTTGCCTGCAAGGGCATCTAGAGTGTCTCGGTCATTGATGATGATGAATTCCCAAGGCTGTCTGTTCATAGCCGAAGGCGCTGCCATACCTGCCTTGACAAGGGTCTGGAGCATCTCGTCAGGAATAGGGTCCTGGGTGTAGGAACGTACGCTTTTGCGTGAGAAGATGTTTTCGAGCACGATGCTGCTCGTATCGACGGAGGATTCCTGACCTCCGCAGCAGGAATTAGCAATCATAGCGGTAAAAGTGATGAGTAAAAAAAGTTTTTTCATATTGGATTTATTGACCTTTGGATGCAAAAATAGAAAAACTATTCATAAATTTGTATTGGTACGCTCAAGAGCGAAATTTAACTAATCTTTATAGTATATGAAACTTTTGAAATTTTGTTTGAAATGCCTTCTGTTGGCGACAGTGACGGTTGTAGCCGTTGACTCCTGCGCCAAGAAGGAAGAGGTGGCTGATCTCCAGACACAGATCAACACTTTGAATGAAAACCTCCAGTCGGCCATTCAGGCTACTCAGGATGAGCTCGTAAGGCTTGAAGAGGCTTTGTCTCAGGCTGCCACTGAAGCAGAGGTGAATGCCATCAGAAATGAGATAGATGCAATCAATTCAAAACTCAGGGATCTTGAAAATATCAAGGCTGAACTTCAGAGTCTTTGGTCTGGCGTGAACTACAATTCAAGCAGGATTACGGAGCTGCAAAACAAGCTTGACGAGATAATGGGTAAGATAAGTATTGTCGTCAGTGCCCCCGGCTTTGATTCGAAGGAACTTGTCGAGATCAAGTACGCCACCTGGAATGCTGATGAGCAGAGCGAGGCTTTCATCGCTCTCAAGAAGGCTTTCCCCGAGCTTGAGAACTATACCAAAGGTGAAGTGAACAGCATTGAAGGTTATGCTAACGTCATCGTAAATCCGGCCAGCGCCGATGCAACTAAATACAGTTTCGGATTTATGGACAAATTCGGTAAGGACATAGAGGATCTTTATTACACAGTAGCAAGCAGAGGATTCAACACCAGGTCTGCAAACGGCTTCTGGAAAGTAGGAGTCAATGCATTCAAGGGACGTGAGAAGTTGTTCGCTACAGAGCAGGGACCATTCTCTCTCAGCGTTATTGCAAAGGACCGCGAAGATGCATGCTATAATACAGAATTCGCTTATTATGTAAAGGCTACAGACTGTTCAAACAAAAATGTGGAGATTGTTGCGCAGAATGCGGCACAAGAAAGTGCAATCGCCCTTTATGCGAAGTCAATCAATGTCTTCGAGCCTGTTTCCGAATATCTTGGACTTGGTCCTGTAGTAAGCATCAGCAACGGATTCAAGGAATATTATACAATATCTCTTTCCAATGACGCTGCGACCAAGAAGGCTGCCGAGCAGTATGGTATCACCTTCGAGGGCAATTGCATCAAGGTCGGCACGAATCCGGAGAAGAAGACCGTAAAGTTCAGGATTGACGTGACGGCTCTCGGACTCAACGGCTCAGCTGCAAGCAAGACCATAACCATTGAGATGGGCAACCCTGTTGCCGGAAAGATGGAAGACCTTTCAGTTGTCTATGACTATTTGGAATACCCTATTCAGGTCCGCTGGGCTATCAATGATATGGAACTTTCAAGAAGCGACCTCAAGGCTTTGTTCGCTTGCAATTGGAAATATGATTTGACTTCTCCTGCCTTCGATATGACGAATGCGGACATCTGCTTCTATGACGAGACAGGCAATGAGATCAAGAATGCTTCCGCAGAGGAACTTCTCTCAAAGGCCGTTGAATACGGATTTGATATCAAGAGCTCATTGTTCGCTCCATACAAGGCTGATATTGCACTTACCATAAAGAACAGCGACGGAGAGCCTGTATATGCCGATATCGCACACGTGACCGTTTACGGTAAGATCGCAGGTACGGAAGCTTTTGTTGATGCAGATTATGCAATCTGGCCGGTTGCGGACTTCAAGCCTGTTACAGAGTGGTGTGATGGCTTCGAAGGATGGAAGTTCAAGGGTGATGCTGTAGGTGGGACAAGTGATGCCAAATTCTTCGACAAGGATATGAAGTTGACATCAACTGCCAAGGATATCGCATTTGTCGGTGTTGCATTCACGGCAAAGAAGAGTGGAAACTACAGTGCTGACCTGATTGCCAAGGACAAGGATGCCAATGAAGTATTCTTCAGGACCAATGTATGGCTCACTGACTCTCTCGCAGTCCCTGCAGTTTACAACGACACCACAAGCTCAGTTGCCCAGCTTTATTGGACAAAGGAGCAGCTCTCAGAGCTCTATTCCGAGTGTCTGAATGCCGAGCATTGGTACTTCGATGTTGTTTACCCTGAAGACGAAGATGGCGAATCTTTCTCTATGGGAGGAACGGTTTCCCTGGTCGACAAGGATTTCAAGACGGCAGAGAGCAGAAGTGCGGCTAAATATGTAACAGCCCCTATCGTGAAGTATTCGATGACTACCGGTACCTACAAGATCAAGGTATATGCCCAGGACGGTATCGTAAGGAAGAATACCTATACTGTTTATGCAGTCATTACCGTTTCTGCAGACGGAAAGATTACTATCAAGGCTGAATAATTCCGCAGCATATGTCTTAAAATACAGCGTACTCAGGTCGGTGCGCTGTATTTTTGATTAAAAGATTTGATTCTACGATATGAAACCGTTACGACTGACAATCATTTTATTCCTGCTTTTCGCCGGGGCGGCAGCTTCTGCACAGGATTATCCTGATCCAACAATACTGAAGGATGGGGACGATTATTACATGACACATTCCCCATTCGTGTACCATCCGGGTTTGCTTATCTGGCATTCCACGAATCTGCAGGACTGGGAGCCTGTCTGCCGGGCATGTCCTGAATTCGAGGGTTCCGGATATGCGCCCGAAATAATCAGACACGAGGGCAGATATTTCATTTATTTTCCGTCGCTCAATACCAATTTCGTGATTTGGGCAGACGATATACGGGGGCCTTGGAGCAAGCCTATCGACCTCAAGGTCGGCGGAATCGACCCGGGCCACGCCGTAGGAGAAGATGGCAAGAGGTATCTTTTCCTGTCCAATGGCAATGCACCTCTTGTAAGGGTCCAGCTTTCAGATGACGGATTATCCGTTGTTACCGAGCCGGAGGTGGCGTACGAGGGGTGGCAGTTCCCTTCAGACTGGGAAACGGAAGGCTTCTGGCTTGAAGCCCCGAAGATTACCAGACACGGGGAGTATTTTTATCTTACCACCGCAGAAGGCGGAACAGCAGGCCCGGCCACGAGCCATATGGTTGTCTCCGCCCGCAGCAAGAGCATCTTCGGCCCTTGGGAGAATTCGCCGTACAACCCGATCGTACATACATACAGTGCTGACGAACCCTGGTGGTCGAAGGGCCACGGAACTCCTGTCGAAGGCCCCGACGGCAAATGGAAGATTGTATATCACGCCTATCCGAACGGATTCCACACACTTGGGCGCGTGTCTATTATGGAGCCTTTGGAATGGACAGAGGACGGGTGGTTCAAGTCTGCGGACCCTTCGGATATGACGCCGCTGTTCTGCGACAATGACCTTGATGACAATTTCAAGGGAGGAAAATACGGTTGGCAGTGGACGAACTGGGAACTTTCCGGCAGAGGTGCCTTGGACAAAGGTCTCAATCTGTGGATGACAACCGCACAGGACAAATCATACAGCCTGGAAGTGAAGCTTCGCGTAAAGGATACTGAAAAGGCGGGAATGCTCCTGTTCTATGAAGAGCGTGCATTCACCGGTATCATTGCCGGAGTGGACAGTATCGATGTCTATTCTGACGCCAATCATTGTGCTACGATTCCGAATACGTTCGGACGTAAGTTCAAGGTGAGAATTATCAATGACAATAATACCGTCAGCATTGCTGCGCGCAAGTCTTTGTTCGGCAAGTGGACTTTGATTGCATCCGGAATAGATGTCTCGAAGATGCACCACAATACGTATGCGGGATTCTTCGCGCTCAGACCGGCCCTTGTATCAAGCAGGGAGTTTCCGCAGCCTTTCAAGAGGTTCAGGTATGTGCCAGGGATTCCGGATGGGAAGGTCGCACTTCCAGTTGCCGAGATATCATCTGGAAAGATAGAGGGAAATTACAATGCCGGGATATACAGTTTCAAAGGGATACCATACGCAAAAGCGGAGCGGTTCCAGCCTTCTGAACCCGTTGACAGGTGGGACGGGATACGTGAATGCAAGGAATTTGGACCATGGGCGAAACAGGCGGAGAACAGTGGTGTTTCCAAGGAGGGCGACGGCGATTTTCTTGCAAACGTCTGGACCGCGGGGCTGGGAGACAAGGCCGCAAGACCGATAATGGTATGGATTCACGGAGGAGGATATTCCACCGGTTCCGGTAGCGCGGGACCTGTCGATGGATCTGCGCTCGCCCGCAAGGGAGTTGTGCTGGTAAGCATTAATCATCGTCTGGACATACTTGGCTTCCTCGATCTCTCTTCTTTCGGAGGGAAGTGGGAGAAGTCCGTGAACGTTGGTATGCTTGACATAGTAGAGGCTCTGAAATGGGTCAAGAAAAATGCCGAGGTGTTCGGAGGCGATCCGGATAACATAACGATATTCGGGGAATCCGGAGGTGGAGGCAAGGTCGGGACTCTGCTGTGTATGCCGGAGGCTGAGGGCCTTTTCCAGAAAGCTATCATACAGAGCGGGGCCAAGGTCAATATCACCACGAGCGGGATTTCCCGGCAGCTTGGCCGGAACGTGGTTGAAGGACTGGGCCTCACGGCAGAAACACTCGACAAGATACAGGATGTGGAATATGATTCCCTTCTGAAAGTCGGTCTCAGGTGCCAGGCAGAAATACTTGGTCCCAGGACTCCTGGCAGCATAAAGATGTGGGGATATGTACCGACGGAGGACGGGGTGATACTTCCTAAGCTTCCATATAATCCCGGTTTCTCAAATCTGTCCCTGAATGTTCCCGTGATGATAGGCTCGACATTCAATGAGCTGGAAAGGACATTCTACACCGGAAAGATTCCGGATGAAGCGGTAACTGCCAGAATCCTCTCACAAAGATTTGGAGACGGGGCTGATGCGTTCAAGGATGCGTTCTTCGAAGCGTTTCCTGACAGGAGTGTCGCCGACATGCTCAGCATTGACAGCAACATCAGAACCCTGTCCCTTACAGCGGCTGACGCAAGGTCAGAGGACTCCGAAGCGCCGGTATATGTGTTTTACCTGACCTGGATGTCACGCAATGATGTCAGGGGAAGCGGGTGTTACCACGGACTGGATATTCCTCTTGCGTTCAACAATCCTCTGGATGAAGGCAACGTGATAAGGCCTGGTGACAGTTCTGCAATCGTGCTGGCAGACCGGATGAGTGACCTTTGGGTGAATTTCGCCAGGACGGGTGTACCGTCGGCGCCAGGCGTTCCAGAATGGATACCATATACAAAGGAAAACGGGGCTACGATGATACTGGACAACGAAATCTCCGTCAAATACAATTTTGACCGGAAACTCCAGGATATCCTCTACTCGAATCTCAAATAGAGAAGTCTTTTCCGACATAGTTGTGGATGCTCCTGCACACTTCGTTCGAGAATTTGCAGGCAGTGTCCACAATTTTTTTCCACATTTCCGGGGATATCTCCCCGATGCCGTCTTTCCTGATTCCATTCGCAACAAGGGAGTAGATGCATCCGGCATTGAAACTGTCACCGGCACCTATCGTGGAGACCGTCTCTATCTGGGATACCGGGAATGTAAGATGTCCCGTTTCCGAGAATATGTGTACCGGGTCTGCTCCGCAGGTGCATATGAATTCGGAGCATAACCCCGAAATGTGTTTCTGGTATATCTCCTGAGGGTCGGTGGTGCCGAAAAGATAACCGAAGTCCTCATTGGAGCCCCGTACGATGTCGCTGAGGGCGCAATTTTCCACAATCAAGTCCATTGTCTCTGAAAGATCCTTGATGTGATTCTTTCGGAAATTGACGTCATAGAACAGGATGGACCCTGCATCGTGGGCCCTTTGCAGTAGTTCCTTGGTGAATCTGCGTATCCTTGGATTTATGGCAAAGTAGGAACCGAACAGGACTATGTCGTCTTTGGAGAAGTGTATCCCTTCAATCTTGTCCTGACACAGACTAGCGTGCTCGTGATCCTTGAAAAACTCATATTGTGCATTGTTGTCGCTGTCAAGGAATGCAAGCGAAATATGTGTCTGTGTGCCCTTGTTGCGGGTCACGGCAGCTGAACTGACCCCGTTGTCCTCCAGAAACGATGTCACTATGTCTCCTATATGGTCGTCTCCGGTTTCCGTTACCATAGAAACGGAAACTCCGGGGTAATCCCTCGTTACTGTTCTTCCCAGGGATATCAGGGAGTTGAATGTGGAGCCTCCAGGTATAGCTGCGCTAGGCTGGTCGTTCCGGAATATAATGTCAAGTACTGTCTCTCCTATGCCGGTAATTTTTCTCATGGTCCGTGAAATAATATGCAAAGATATGCAATAGTATGATTAGAATAATGTATATTGCGAGCATAAATGAATTCTGGACCTATGAATCTGATCGGCAATATTTTATGGATAGTCCTCGGAGGACTGCTCACTTCTCTGATGTATTTCCTTGGCGGGCTGATAATGTGTGTAACCATCATCGGCATTCCGTTCGGCCTTCAGATTATGAGACTCGGCCTGCTGGCCCTGTGCCCGTTCGGCAAAGAGGTTACCCTTAATCCGGCGTCAGGATGCTTGACTACCGGCTTCAATATCCTGTGGGTAATATATGGATGGTGGGAGATAGCCGTAGTGCACTTTGTGTTCGGCCTGCTGCTCTGTATAACAATCATCGGCATCCCGTTCGGGAAGCAACATTTCAAGCTGGCCAGATACTCGCTCGTGCCGTTCGGCTGCGTGATAAAATAAGTGTTGAGGTACCAGGATTCGAACCTGGACTGGCAGAACCAAAATCTGTAGTGCTACCATTACACCATACCTCAATTCCGGGTGCAAAGATATAATTTATCTTTTGTTTTTGAAATAATCGGTCACTAGAGTGGAGCATTCCGGGGATAGTAATCCTGATGTGACTTGCGTCTTCGGATGCAGGAGAGAAGGTGTGAACAGGCTATAGCCCCTCTTTGGGTCGGAAGCCCCGAACACAAGCCTGCCAAGTTGTGCCCAGCACATAGCTGCGGCGCACATAGGGCAGGGTTCGAGAGTGACGTACAATGTGCAGTCTTCAAGATACTTGCCTCCCAGGGCTTCGGTAGCTGCCGTTATGGCTATCATCTCTGCGTGTGCGGTGGGGTCTCCCAACCTTTCGGTCATATTGTGTCCCCTTGCCACTATTCTGCCTTTGCAGACGACGACGGCTCCGACAGGTATTTCATCTTCTGCCTTTGCCGCCTCTGCTTCCAGCAGGGCTTCCTTCATATACCTTTCATCCTGTTCCATACTGCGAATATAGAAAAATAGCATTGAAACTTTCAGAAAAAGTTTCATATTTGCGCTATGAAACTTTTTCTGATTGACGGTCACGCGCTGATTTTCAAGATGTATTATGCCTTTCTCGGAAGGCCGATGATAAACAGCAAGGGAGTGGATACATCCATTCTTTTCGGCTTCACGAAATACCTTCTTGAACTGATACAACGTGAGAAACCCAGCCATCTGGCCGTATCGTTCGATCCTCCTGGAGGAACGTTCCGCAATGACCTTTACCCGGCATATAAAGCCAATCGTGGTGAAACTCCACAACTCGTCATAGATGCCTTGGAACCTTTGACGCGAATATGTGAAGCCTTGGATATACCTGTGCTTATGATACGTGGCTATGAGGCGGATGACGTGATAGGGTCGATGGCCCTGCGTTCGGCAAGGGAAGGCTTTGATGTATATATGGTGACACCGGACAAGGACTATGGCCAGCTGATATCAGATCACGTCTTTCAGTACAAGCCCGGTCACGGAGGGGACAATGAAGTCATAGATGTTGATGGAGTCTGTGCCAAATGGGATATCGAACGGCCTTCACAGGTGATAGACATATTGACGCTTTGTGGAGATTCTGCGGACAATGTCCCCGGAGTGCAGGGCGTAGGGCCTGTAGGGGCCTCCAAGTTGCTGCGCAAGTATGGAGACGTCCCTAACATCTATCGTCATATTGAGGAACTGAGCCCGAAGCAGAAAGAGATGTTCAGGGCCGCTGAGGGCCATATTGGTCTCTCAAGAGAGTTGGTGACCATCAAGACGGACATTCCACTGGATATCACGTCGGATCAGCTGCGGTTGACGGCTGCGATGAATCCGGAGGTTGCGGCTTTGTTCGACCTTTATGAGTTCAACTCCCTAAAAAAGCACCTGCCGTCCGGAACTCCAGAGTTCCCGGAGCCGGAGCGGAGATTCGCTGAAATCAGCTATTCCGAGGTTAATGTCTCATCTTTGAAGTCATCTGCCCTGTCAGTATGCCTTCAGGATGATACCGTGTTCTTATCCGATGGCGTCAACCTTGCGAGAGGATCCGTGGCCGCGTGCCGGCCGTTGCTTGAAGACCTGTCCATAGTCAAATACGGATACTCGATGAAGTCTCTGATGAATTCGTTGGCTTCCTGTGGGGTTGAGCTTGCAGGGAAACTCTACGATATAGAGATTATGCATTATCTGTTGAATCCGGAGAGGGGACATCAACTGGGCATATTGGCAAAAAGCTACCTTGGGGTCGATCTGGTGGAGGCTCCTGCAGAAGAAGCTCCGGCAACTCTGTTTGATGACGATGGTGAGGGGATATCGGAAAATGTGCGGGACAGGAGTTTTGAAATGGTAGTGATGCGCATTCTCGGAGAACGCTTGTACGAAGAATTACGCAAGGCAGGTATTTCCGCGCTGTATGACGATATAGAAGAACCTTTAATCGGTGTGCTTTCCAGGATGGAGAGAGCCGGGGTGAAAGTTGACGTGTCGTCCCTCAATGACTATGCCGATTCACTCCGTTCCAAAGTGGCTTCCCTTGAATCGGAGGTGCGTGAAATTTCCGGAATACCGGATCTTAACGTATCCTCTCCCAAGCAGGTGGGAGAAGCTATTTTCGAGAAGATGAAGCTCGATCCCAAGGCGAAGAAGCCGGCCAAAGGCAATTGGCCTACGGACGAAACCACGCTTCAGGAACTCTCTGACAGGAGTCCCGTCATCAATGCCATATTGGATTATCGTGGACTGAAGAAGTTGCTTTCCTCATATATCGAACCATTTCCGGGATATATATCCAAAAAGGATGGGAGAGTGCATACGACTTTCAATCAGGCGCTCACTTCCACCGGAAGGCTCAGCTCATCCGGTCCTAACCTTCAGAACATACCTATCCGAACCGAAGAGGGCAGGGAGATAAGGAGAGCCTTCGTAGCGGAGTCGGAGGGCAGTGTGATTATGTCCGCCGATTATTCCCAGATAGAACTCAGAATCATGGCCCATCTGTGTGCCGATGAACATATGGTGTCCGCCTTCAGGGCCGGAACGGATGTGCACGCCGTGACGGCATCCAAGATCTTCGGGGTACCGTTGGATGCAGTGACTTCCGATCAGCGGAGGGTGGCGAAAACTGCCAATTTCGGGATAATGTACGGAATCTCGGCTTTCGGATTGTCTCAGAGACTGCGATGCCCGCGTTCTGAGGCAAAGAAAATCATAGAAGATTATTTCTCATCCTTCCCGAGTATCAGGTCATTCATTGACAGAACCCTGCAGGATGCCAGGAACAACGGATATGTGGAAACGCTGTTCTCACGCAGGCGATATATTCCGGATATCAACGCTCATAATGCTCAGGTACGTTCCGTTGCGGAGCGCAATGCCGTGAATGCCCCTATCCAGGGAACAGCTGCGGATATCATAAAGATAGCGATGATCCGGGTGGATGAACGTATCAGAAAAGAGAATCTCCGCTCAAGAATGGTGCTGCAGATACACGATGAACTGCTCCTTGAGGTGCCTCGTGAAGAAATAGAAACGGTCAGGAGAATGCTTGTCGAGGAGATGGAGGGTGTGCTCAGTCTGTCCGTACCTTTAACCGTCGAATGTAATTATGGCAAGTACTGGCTCGAAGCCCATTGACGAACTCATCCGTCTGGCGATGATAGGTGACGGAGCTGCCTTTACGGAGCTCTGGGATACCAATATTGATTCACTGAGGTCCTACCTCAGAAGCACGATGAAGCAACTGGACAGTTTCTATGTTGACGATGTGTGCTCCAAGAGTTTTGAAAAGGCCTTCAGGCAGATCAGCAGCTATGATCGCAGCAAGAGCCAGTTCTCGACCTGGCTCAGGACCATAGCCCGCAACACGGCCCTTGATCTGATCGATCAGGAGAAGCGTGTGCAGCGGAAGTATGTTTATCTGGATGATGACAGCAAGCCTGTTTCGGCCTTGGCCGACACAATACGTGACGATGTTGATACTCCGCTGGACTCAATAATAAAGACAGAGGACCAGGAACGTACGGAGAGATATATTGAAGGCCTTCCGGAGTTGTACAGGGAGGTCGCCCGCAAACGTCTTATCGATTCTCTGCAGTATAAAGAGATATCCGAAGAACTTGATATGGAACTCAATACTGTACGGACCAGGATACGCAGGGCGAAAGCCTTGATAGAAAAAATGAAGAGCGATGATGAACAGAAGTGACAATATTCCTGATATCAGGGACTGGTCCGATGCCATCCGGTTGTGGACAGAGTGGAATGACAAGATAAATGTCATATCCAGAAAGGATATCGAAAATATTTTCGAACATCATATCCTCCATTCTCTGGCGATAGCCGAATATATACGCCGTTTTATCCCGCAGGAGACGATGGAGGGGGCAAGGATACTGGACCTCGGAACAGGCGGAGGTTTCCCGGGGATACCTCTGGCCGTGACGTTCCCGAAGTCCGGGTTTGATCTGTGCGACAGTATCGGGAAGAAGGTCAAGGTCGCGTCAGCGGTGGCGGAAGGATTGTCCCTGTCCAATGTCAGATGCATCAATGAACGTGCGGAGAATCTGCCGGGAGTCTATGATTACATAGTGTCCCGCGCGGTGACATCACTGGACAATTTCTATCCGTGGGTTGCCGGGAAATTCAGCCGCGGCATCCTGTATCTGAAGGGCGGCGATGTCAACGAGGAAATATCAATGATGTGTGCAAAGTGCCGGGTGAATCCGTCCAAAGTCAGTGTCTGGCCAATAACGGACTGGCTAAAAGACGATTATTTCTCAGAAAAATTTGTAATTCATATCGGAAAATAATATCTTTGCCCTCCCGAATCCGAATAAATAAAAATTCAAGATATGAAAAGAACATTTCAACCTTCAACCCGCAAGAGAGTCAACAAGCACGGCTTCCGTGAGCGTATGAGCACAGCCAACGGCCGTCGTGTACTTTCTGCACGCCGCCGTCACGGACGCAAGAGACTTACCGTTTCTTCAGAAGACAGATTTTAATTTTTGATGTCAATCAAGATAGAAGGGCTGACCGTTCAGGTCAGTCCTTTTGTGTTCTATTTTATGATTACCCGCTTGATCCTCTTTGGAACGGAGGTGAGAATCTCGTATGGAATGGTTCCCAGGATTTCCGCTATCTCGCCAACGGTAGGGGATTCTCCGAATATGGTCACTGTGTCTCCAATACCGGCTTCAATCCCACTGATGTCTATCATACACATATCCATACATATGTTCCCGACCGTAGGGACCCTGTGTCCTTTCAGGTTGAAGGAAACGTTTCCGCATCCCAGATGTCTGTTCAATCCGTCGGCGTAGCCTACAGGAATCGTAGCTATGGTCATACCTCCTTCCGGGATCCTTCCGTGCCTCCCATATCCTATCGTCCCGTCTTCAGGAAGAAGATGCTTTATCTGTATGATCTTGACTTTAAGTGATGCTACCGGGGACAGTTTCTTGCCCTTAAGGGCGCTGACGCCGTATATGCCGATGCCGAGCCGCACCATGTCGAACTGATACTGGGGGAACCTTTCTATGCCGGCCGAATTCAGGATGTGCCACATCGGTCTGTAGCCGATAGAATCCGTTATCCTTGACGCATTCTGTGAGAACATCTCAACCTGACCGGTCGTGAAATCGTCAGATTCAGGATCTTCAGCCGCTGCAAGGTGAGAATATATGGACTTGACCTTCACTGTTCCGTCGCAGCTGTTGATGAACCTGCACAGATCATCTATTTCGGATGACATAAAACCGAGCCTGTGCATTCCGGTGTCAAGTTTGATATGAACGGGATATCCCTTGATCCCACGTCTTTGCAGAGTGTCGCAGAATGCCTTGAGGGTATGCAGGTTCGGAATCCCGGGCTCAAGTCTATTGTCTATTATCTCTTCAAAATAGTCGGTTCCTGCGGTGAGGACAAGGATTGGAAGGGATATTCCACCCTTGCGCAACTCCATTCCCTCTATCGGCAGGGCGACTGCCAGATAGTCCGCCCCGGCCGCCTGCATCATAGAGGCGAACTCAACGGCTCCGTGCCCGTATGCATTCGCCTTTACGAGTACAAGAAGCCTGGTCTCCTTTCTCAGAAGGGACCTGAAATAAGCGTAATTGTCCTTGCAGGCCGCTAGATTCAACTCCAGCCTTGAGAAATCATTTTCCCTTGACATAACTTGCGAATTTACCAATTATTTCGAAAAGCTCCGTTCTTTTTATTTGTATATTTGTCTGATATGATACCGTTTCTGAAACAGGTCGCGACACATTATTATGCACAGGGACAGCTGGAGCGCAAGTGCTTCGTGTTCCCTAACCGTCGTGCCATCCTGTTCTTCAAGAAATACCTCGGGGAAATGGTGGCTGTAGACGGAGTGCCCGTCGTGTCTCCGCAGATGTTCACTATGAACGATTTCTTCTACCGCATAACCGGCAAGAACCCGTCATCAAGAGAACAGCTGATACTCAAGCTTTATGAGTGTTACCGGAGGCTGGACAAGAGGGAGGAGGAATTGGACGAGTTCATATTCTGGGGCGGAGTGCTCCTGTCTGATTTCAATGATGTTGACAAATATCTCGTCGATGCCGATATGCTTTTTTCCAATGTGTCGGATTTCAAATCGATGCAGTCTCCGGAAGAATACCTGGACCGGGAGCAGCTCGCGGCATTGGAACGTTTTCTTGGGCATTTCAAGACGGGCGGCAGCTACAAGGCGGAATTCCTGAGGATATGGGAGATACTCCGCCCTCTGTATCGGGATTTCAATGACACCCTGTCCCGTGACGGGCTTTCCTATGAAGGACAGGTGTACAGGGAGCTTGCCGAAAGACTCGCCGAGCAGTCGGTGGCAGATGTGCTTGCCCCTGTGTTTGAAGATGTCGAAGGCTATGTCTTTGTCGGTCTGAATGCTCTGAATGCGTGTGAGCGCAGACTGATGTCCCGGATGAGAGATGCGTGTATCGCAGAATTCTGCTGGGATTACAGCAGTGATATGATCAGGGATCCGCACAACAAGTCATCCTTCTTCATGGCCCGTAACGTTTCCGAATATCCACAGGCCATCCGCTTGGATCCGGACGGGCTGGTGACCCCGGAAGTGAACGTGATAAGCGTGCCTTCCGCAGTGGGACAGGCCAAACAGATTCCGGAGATACTTTCCAGGATCGGCGGCGGGATAGATATCCGTACGGCGGTGGTGCTTCCGGACGAAGGCCTGCTGCTACCTGTCCTCAATTCGATTCCCGAAGATGTCCGTGATATAAATGTCACTATGGGCTATCCTATGAACGGAAGTGCCCTGTGGTCGCTGATGAATGAGATTTCTTCTCTGCAGATGCACCTGCGCATAAAGGATACCAAAGCATATTTCTATCACAGGCAGGTATGGGGTATCTTCTCCAACAGCATATTCAGGAACATCGTATCCGATGCGGGAAAGGAGATAGTGGAAAGAGTCAAGAAGTCGGCGGGATACTATGTCGCCGAAGATGATCTTCACGGTGATCCGCTTATGGAACTCATATTCCGTCCCGTTGTCACCGATCCTACAGTGAGGGATCCGGAGGTGATCCGCTCTTTGTGCAGGTACGGAAGGGAACTCCTTGCAGGTATAGCTCCAAAGTTGAAGGACAAGGAGGATATGGCCCTGGAACTGGATTTTGCCAGGGAGTATTACCTCGCGATAGGTAGGCTCTCGACGCAGGAACTCAAAATAAGGCCGTCCACATATTTCAGGATGCTGTCCCAACTGGTGGGTGCGGCTGCCGTACCGTTCAAGGGAGAACCCCTCCACGGGTTGCAGATAATGGGCCCGCTGGAGACGAGGGCATTGGATTTTGACAATATCATTCTCCTTGGATGCAACGAAGGTGTATTCCCTCGCCGTTCAGTCAGTCCTTCATTCATTCCTCCAGAATTGCGCAAGGGATTCGATCTCCCGACTTATGAGTATCAGGATGCCGTTTGGGCGTACTATTTCTACAGGATGATACAGCGATGCCGGAACCTTTGGCTGCTGTTTGATTCCCGTACGGAAATCAGCAGGTCAGGGGAACCCAGCCGTTATATCAGCCAGCTTGAACTTCACTTCGGGGTGAAGACAAACAGATATGTGGTGAAGTCTCCAATCATCAGGAAAGCCGTGGATGGCCCGATTCCTAAAACAGAGGACATCGTTGCCCTGATACGTGGAAAGGAACTTTCTGCCTCCGCGATACAGACATATCAGGCCTGCCCTGTCAAGTTCTATTATCATACCGTCTGCGGACTGGAAGAGAAGGAGGAAGTGACGGAATCCCTGGATGCCGGTATGTTCGGGACAATCTACCACGAAACGATGCAGTCCCTGTATGCTTCCGCGCAGGGAACGGTGACCAGGACTTATCTCAAGTCCCTGCTCTCTGACGGGGACGCCGTGATAAAGAACGGTGTGCGGTCAAGGATAATGGAGAAACTTCATTCATTCGAGGTCACAGGAAGGAATCTCATATACGAGGATATTATCTGCCGTTATGTGAGAAAGACTCTGCAACGGGATATGGAGCTTATGGACTCATATGCGGTTGACAGCTTCAAGATATTGGGGCTGGAGTTGAGGAAGACCGCCAGATTGTGCGGATTCAAGTTCAAGGGATACATAGACAGGCTCGATAGTTTCGTCCCCGACGAGATAAGGGTGGTGGACTACAAGACCGGGAAAGTGGATAGGGATAAGGTGGATCTGCAACTTTTCCTGTATGATGCTTTCCTGAAAGGGGATACAGTTGCAGGAGGAAAGAGGATAGTCAATTCTGTATATCAGCTTTCACGGCTTTTCGTGGATGGGGTGGAGAACGAAGAAATGGACTCCGGGCGTCGCGAAGAGATGGAGGGGAAACTGGAAGCTGTACTCTCTGAGATGTCGGATACGTCAGTCCCGTTCACCAGGACCGATGACGTTGACGGAGTATGCGCGTATTGTGATTTTAAGATTATCTGCGGACGATGAACATCAAGAAGGCATCAGCGGGATCGGGAAAGACATATGCTCTCGCCCATACTTATCTGGATCTTCTGCTGGGATCCAAGGATAGGTATGCGTATCGGCATATCCTTGCCGTGACATTCACAAACAAGGCCACTGCCGAGATGAAGAGCCGCATCCTGAGGGAACTCAGCGACCTTGCCCGGACAGATGCCCGGGCAAAGGAAATTCTGACGGATATACTCCACGATTACGGGTCATTTGCGATAAGTACGATAGACAAGTTCTTCCAGCAGACTTTGAAGGCCTTCTCCCGCGAGATAGGGCAGTTCTCGGATTACCAGATAGAGTTGGATCGGGATTCTCTGATACGGGAGTCGATGGACAGGATTCTGGACTCGTTGACTGAGGACAAGCCTGAATTGGTCCAGTGGATAAGGTCTAGTGTCACCGAAAGTCTGGAGCAGGGGGAGAGATTCAACCTTGACAGGGCCCTTTATGAAATGGGAAAGGTGCTGAAGTCCGAAGATCATCGTGAGATGGCTCTCAGGTATGGCATCGACGAGACAAAGGCTTATGAAAAGGCCAATCTGGAGAAGATAAAGTCAGAATGTCTGACAACAATCAAGGATTTCGAGACCAAGGCTGCTTCTTTCGGAATTGTCGCCGAACCGGGCAAGAAGTTGTCAAAGCCTGGCGGAAGAGCTCTCAAATCCGCTCCGGAGGGTTTGGTGGAGCTGTTCGATGGACCATACAAGCGGTACAATACTGCTGTCATCATAAGGAATTTCATTTTTACCCTTGGGTTTGCGGGTGAATTCTATGCTGAGTTCGACAATCTCCTGAAGGAAAAGAACGTTATGTGCCTGGACGAGTCGAATACTATACTGAAAGACATCATTGACGGAAGTGACGCTCCTTTTGTATATGAGAAGTTGGGAGTCCGTTTCGACAATTTCCTGCTGGACGAGTTTCAGGATACATCCAATATTCAATGGGAGAATTTCCTTCCGCTGCTGCGTGAAAGCGAATCCAGGGGAGGACAAAATCTGATAGTCGGCGATGTCAAGCAGAGCATATACCGCTTCAGGGATTCCGATTGGGAATTGCTTGGAAGCAAGGTCCACGAACAGTTTCCTGATGCCTGCGTGGAACCTATGGATTCCAATTGGAGAAGCCTGGCCCAGGTGGTGAACTTCAACAATGATTTCTTCGGCTCCGCCGCACGCAAACTGGGTTTGCAGGAGATATATTCCGACGTCAGACAGCTGGTCAAGTCCGATGACCCTCAGCCTGGTTATGTAAGGGTTACATTCTGCGATGACCAGATGGCTGCAGTCATCCAGTCCGTAAATATGGCCGGGAAGGCCGGCGCCCGATGGGGTGATATAGCCATCCTCGTGAGAAACAGGAAAGAAGGCTCAAACATTGCCTCAGAACTGATAAGAAACGGGATTCCGGTCATCTCAGATGACTCGTTGAATCTCAAGTCGTCGGTGGTGGTCCGAAGGCTGGTTTCCCTGCTCAGCTGTCTTGAGAATCCTGAAGACGGCATAAACAGTTTCCTGGCAGATTCCCTCGATGTGAGCTTCCCTGAATGCTACCATTCCTTGACAGATCTCGGAGAGAACTTGCTGAGAAAGCTTAAATCTGCCGACCCTGAGTCCTTCGACGGGGAGACCCTGTATGTGCAGGCCTTTATGGACGATTTGAGGGAATGGACTGCATTGAACGGCAATAATCTCAGACATTATCTTAAGCATTGGAACGAGCAGGAATTCTACATCGGATCTCCTGAAAGTTCGGATTCCGTAAGAGTGCTCACGATACACAAGTCAAAGGGTCTTGAATTCCCGTATGTCATCTTCCCTTACTCCGAGAAGGTCAAACTGTTCAAGAACAGTGTCCGATGGTGCGGCTATGACGGCAATATATATCCGGTGGAGCTTGGTCCTTCTTCCGTGGATACGGCCTTCTGTGATGATTACCTGGAGGAAAGAAGGAAACAGTATGTGGATAATATCAATATCTTCTATGTCGCGTTGACAAGGGCTTGTAAATGCCTTCACGTAATATCGGGAGTCCCGTCAAAGAAATTCAGGGAAGGGATGAAGAAAGGTAATCCCGAATATAAGAATATGTCGGAACTCCTGTACGAACACTGCGGAGGCTTTGAGGATAGGGAATATGGCGAAATGTATGATTTCTCCGCTATGGAACGCAAGTCAGACGATGGCCCTGTGGATTTTCCTGCCGCATATCCTTCTTTTGACCTGGAAGGCAGGCTTGCCCCTTCTGCCGATGCGTCCGATTTCTTCGGAGAAGATGGGGTCACGGGAATCTCGGCGTCGGCCAGACTTGCCGGAATAGTGCTTCACGGCATTCTGTCTGCATTGGAACGTCCGGAGGATATCGATATTGCTGTCAGTAGGGCTGTATCTGACGGTTTGCTCCCGGGGGAGGATGCCGGAGAATACAGCGCATTGCTTCGGGATCGTGTAAACTCCCATCGCGAGTGGTTCGAGACCAAGGGACGTAACGAGGTGTCAATCATAGGACCGGACGGGCGAGAACACAGGCCCGACAGGGTGGTGTTCGGGGACGATTCCGTGCTGGTCATAGATTATAAATTCGGAGAACCCCGTTCCGCTTATAGGCGTCAGGTGGGAGACTATGTCAACCTGTACCGCAGTATGGGATATCGGAACGTGTCCGGCGTAGTCTGGTATGTAAGGGAAGATAGGGTGGAGACGGTATGACCTTTATCTGAGGTCTGTTATGACCCAGGAAGAATCCAGAGAGTCCGTGTCGAAACGGTATCCGCTCAAATCCGCGTCAGGTTTCGAGTATCTGACGTTTTTTATTTCCAGTCCGGACAATGCCCCAAGATATGACTCCGGGTCTGTGAGGAATTCATCCAGACCGGTAGCGGGTTCGATATACACTTCCTTAGCCTCATTGTCCACTGTCCATCTTGCAGTACCATCGCAATAGATGTCAAGACCATTCCCGCTGACGAAATAGTAATTCTGCTGAGCACGTATCGCACCCTGCATCTTGACTTCGGTGCCTGACAGGTTGACGTTGCAGGAATACGCGGCATCCACTCTATGGGTTGGAACCATCGAGAGGATTTCGGATATCACTGTTATCAGGATCAATAAGATCTTCATCGTTTGTAGTTGTCAAGGATGGATTGCAGCGAATCCAGGTCTGCTACCAGGACTTGTCGTGGCTTGGAGCCGTCCTGAGGTCCTACTATGCCTGCCGCCTCCAACTGGTCCATCACACGTCCCGCTTTTGCATATCCCATGCCAAGACGTCTCTGGAGATCGGAAGTGGATCCCTTCTGGGAAGTGACGATAAGCCTTGCAGCTTCTTCGAACCTCTCATCCATATCGCTTATGTCAAGGCTGCCGCCCTCACCACCGGATTCTGCAGGGAGAGGAAGGTAGTATGGTGTGTTGTAGCACTTGCCATAACCCGTCTGCTTCCCGATGAATCCCGTGATGGCTTCCGTTTCCTCCCCGCTGACATAACCGCATTGTATGCGTTCGGAATCGATTCCCGTAGAGAATAACATATCGCCCTTGCCGATGAGTTTGTCGGCTCCCGGACTGTCCAGAATGGTCATTGAATCAACTCTGGATGCCACTCTGAATGCTATGCGCATAGGGAAATTGCTCTTGATCAGTCCGGATATGACATCAACGGACGGCCTTTGGGTCGCAAGAATCACGTGTATGCCGGCTGCACGACCTTTCTGTGCAAGGCGGATGATGGAATTTGTGATGCTTCTTCCTGCTGCCTTGCTTTCAGGTGACGCTCCTGCCGTCATCGTGAGGTCTGCGTATTCATCGACTACCACGACGAGATATGGAAGGAAGCGATGACCGTTCTGCGGATTCAGGTGGCGCTCCTTGTATTTGGAGTTGTATAGCTTGATATTGTTGACCCCGGCCTTGCTTAGCAGCGAGTAGCGGTCATCCATCTCGATGCAGAGGGACTTCAGTATCTTCTCTGCATCCTTAGGCAGCTTCACTATCGCATTGGCTTTTTCATCCTTCTCGTCAGACGCATCCGGCAGTACTGCGAGATAATGCTTCAGAAGTTGTGAATATGCTGAAAACTCCACCATCTTCGGATCGATGAACACGAACTTGAGCTCCGAAGGATGTTTTGCATATAGAAGGGATGATACAATCACGTTGAGTCCGACGGATTTTCCCTGTTTGGTGGCTCCGGCAATGAGAAGATGAGGGGCGTCGGCCAAATCGAACACCTTGACTTCCTGGGTTATCGTATATCCGATTGCTACAGGAAGATCGGCCTTGCTGTCTCTGAAACTAGCATCATTGAGCAGTGCCTTGAGCGGAACGATGGATGAATAGTCGTTCGCAACCTCAATTCCCACGGAGTCGCTCAGGGTTATTACCCGGACACCTTTGGCGTTGAGGGACATTGCGATATCCTCCTGAAGTTTCTTGATGTTAGAGATCTTGACACCAGCTGAAGGATAGACCTTATAAAGTGTTACGGTCGGTCCTACCATTGCCTTCACGTCATCTACGCTGATCTTGTAGTTGGCGAGCGCAGCCCTGATCTTGTTGTTGTTCCTCGTGAGTTCCTCAGTAGTGACCTCGTGACGGGCGGACTTGTAATTCTGAAGGAGATCAAGTCCCGGCATCTTGAAGTGAGGAAGACCATATTGCGGGTCAAGACGATTGTCTATAGGCTCAAGCGGCTTCTGGACCTCGGTTGACAGGGCGTTGTCATCACGGATTATTTCGATTCCGTTCTCGGGTTCCACTTCAAACCCGACTTCAAATCCGGTATCTACTGTGTGGTCGAAACCCTCACTGATGTCAATGCCGTCCACGCTGTCCTGTATGCTCTCGTCAATCTCCAACGGAGTTTCTTCTTCTTTTTCTTTCTTTTCTTCCTCTTTTTCGGCCTTTTTGGCCTCCTTCTTTTCTCTTCTCTTTTCGCTGCGTTCCTTTGCCCACTCGTCAATCCTGGCAAACCAGTGTGTGAACCTGCTGCTGCAGAAGAGCAACCAGCAGATGATGAGGATGGCGATGAATATGCCTGTCACCAGTACGCCGAGTGTCTTGTCGGACCATTCCACTGCATATGCTCCACAACGGCCTCCGAGGCCACCTCCAAAGGTTCCTTGTACGCCGAAAAGGTTTCCGGCGAATGCCAGAGCGACGGAAAAGATGAATGCTCCCGTGAGGGATATTATGGTTGTCTTGATAAGGGACTGCTTCCATCCACGGGCAATAAGCCTGACGGATACACCGATGAGAACGGCCAGGAGAGCGAAGCTTCCAAGTCCGAAACACTCTGCCACAAGGAACTGTCCGGTCCTGTTCCCGAGCGTCCCTGCCTTGTTCGCGGCTTCTCCTGCTGCGCCTTGGGACAGAAGGCTCATATCTTCCTGCCAGTGGAACAGATATGATACCGTTGAAATCAGGATGAATATGGTTACGGCCGCAACAACCAATCCCACAATTCTGATTGCGGAAATCCGTTCCTGCTCATCCCATCTGTCCCGGAAGCGTGGAATCATCTTCTACTTTCTTTTTCTGTTGTTTTTCTTGGAATTGCTCTTCTTCGGTGCAGCCTGTCCTACGTTTATGCTCATTCCCGGGCGTGAAAAATTCGTGTCTGCGGAAATCTTGCTCAACTCAATCCCTTCCGGGACTTTCAGTCTGTAGTCCGAGAGCTTCTCTATGTCATCGAAGATTGTCCTGTCCGCCACACTGTCCTTGTTCCAGATGAGATACTGCTGTCTCATATAGATGGCGAGGGAGCGTATCATTGCGGTCTTGACCTCACTTTCTGGTTCGTCACACAACAGATTGATGATTTTTTCGATGTTCCTTCCGTAGTGCGTTGCCTTGATTCTGGTCCCTTTCATCGGAATGGGGACAGGTTTGGTCTCGAATTTTTCCTTTACAGGGCAAGGATATGGGGAATCGATGTCCAGGTCAAATCCGGCTATCATATACAGATGATCCCAGAGCTTGTGCTCGAAATTCTCCTGTGAATGTACCTGCGGATTGAGTACCTCCATCGCCTTGATCACAGCCTTGGCCTGTTCAGAACGCTTGTCCCTGTCTGGTATCTGTTTCAGAAGGTCAACCATAGTCAGGATGTTCCTTCCATATTCGGGCATAGCGAGCCTCTCCTTTTCCGTGTTGTACTGTAAAGTTCTTTCCATAGCAGTCAGGTTTATTTTTTGACGCATCTTACGGATGCGGCGAATGTCTCGTCATCTGCAGGAAGGGATGAGATTACGTTCTGATCTTCATACAGACACTGATAAATATGCTTTCCATCGAATTCGGACGATGTCCAGAAAGTGGCGTATGATTTGAAACCCTTGAAGAGGTAGCCGTCAGTGCTGACTTCGGCATAGCCGCAAGGGAGAACGCTCAGGCCAGTGGCATTGGTTACCTTAATGTCCGGAGTGAGGGGCCACATTCTCTCCCCGTTGAGGGTAGCGGCGACCATCACATCTGCGGCGTGTAGCCCGTCCCATTCCTCAACTGTCGGAAGCCTCCATCCATCAGGGCATATCGTGTTGGCTTCCTTCCAGGTATAGTATCTTCCGAATACGTCGTTGGTTGCGTCACAATATGAATACGGCTGTCCGGCGCTTTCGTCGGCAATATTCTGCCTCAGCCACATAAGTCCGTTCACTTGGGTGTAATAGTATTTCCTGCCGTCGCTGTCCGTGATGAACGTGGTGTCATTCCAGTCTATGCCCAGATTCTTCAGCGATCCGTCCGGCTTGGGGTCGAGCACATCGAAAGTGGCGCTGCCGACCGAATTGTAATAGCCCTCCGCAAAACCTCCGCAAGTGAACTTGAAGGTTCCGATGGTGTCTCTGACGACGAGGGGCAGGAACTTGCTGTATTCAAAAGCGGCTGCGCTGTCCCTTTCCTGAGTGTATGGGTCAATGACATAGAATCCTATCGCATTTCCTCCGGCATAAAGGTTCTGGGATATGTCAGATGCCTTTATTGCGTGTCCCGGGAGAACGAATGCAGGTATGTTGACACTGATGCTTCCTGTCATATATTCTGACGTAGTCTCCGTTTCCTCTTTCTTGCAGGCCATTGCAAGAAGGGTAAACAAAACTATGGAAAGGATGGTCTTGAACTTCATTTCAAACTTATTGTTAAGAAATACAAATATGCACATTTTTGAGCAAAAAACCGCTAAATTTGCAGTACAAATACTTTGCCGAATATGCGTTTGTACGGATTAGTCCTGTCAGTGATTCCGATGTGCCTTATGCTGTCGTGCAGCAGAAGCACAGGGTATGTGGGATTCAGTGGCTACGCTCAGGGCGGGACATACACGGTGAAGTACAATTCTGCGGGTGTCAAGATCGCTCCGGAAGAGGTGAGGGACAGCGTGGAGACGCTTCTGAAGGACATAGATTTCTCTGTTTCCGGTTATAACAGGAATTCGCTGCTGAGCCGCAGGAATGCAGGGGAGGAGGTCGAGGAAGACAGGTACCTCACGGAACTGACCGAATTGTCGGAATATTACAGGAATCTGACGGAGGGTGCTTTCAACGCTGCTGCGGCGCCTCTTTTCGATATCTGGGGCTTCGGGTTTACAGGCGATTCGATGCCTTCCCCACAGGCCGTGTCGGAGGCACTTGAACGGTGCGCATCCGGAGAAGTGCTTAATTTCAATGCAATAGCTCAGGGATATACCTGTGATGTCGTCGCCGGGTATCTTCATTCCATAGGGGTGCACGATATGCTGGTGGATATAGGAGAGATATACTGCGAGGGGCTTAATCCTTCCGGCAGCGGTTGGACAATAGGCATCGACAATCCCGTGGACGGAAATGAAAGTCCGGGTGCGGATATGAGAGCCATATGGTCATCCGAAGGAAGGGCTTGCGGGATAGTGACATCAGGCAACTATCGGAAATTCTATGTTAAGGACGGACGCAAATATGCCCATACGATAGATCCGCGCACCGGATATCCTGTCGGACACGACCTGCTCAGCGCCACCGTTGTGGCACCCGATGCCACCAGCGCTGACGCTCTGGCGACTTACTGTATGGTTATCGGCCCTGAGCAGGCGCGTTCATTCATATTGTCACATCCGGATATCGAGGGGTGTCTGATTACCTCCGATTCCCTTTGGACTTCACCCGGTTTTACATTGAAGAGATAGTTTTCAGGCTGAAGACCAGCCACTCCACAAGTTTGTCACATATCCTTGCCCCGACGGAGAACCCGGGAAACAGGACGTGCAGCAGCATTGTGACAACTGCGCAGACAAGAACGGCTTCCGACAGCGGGAGCGCAATCAGATTGGTCAGAATGAAATATCTTGGAAGAGAGTGGAACCTCATCCACACAAGCGGGGCTGTCGTTATCTGACAGGATGTGGAGAGTGCAACCGATGACCAAATCTTCCGGAAAGGGTTCAGCCTGTGCCCGTACGGGTAAATTCCGTCAATCAACGGATAGATCAGAACTATCCCTGCAACGGCAAGATAGGACAGTTGGAAACTCAAGGTTTCTATTGCCTGTGGGTTGATAATCAGCTGCAATGTCAAGACCGTGCAGAGTGTTGATACCGGGCTGTGTCTCCTGCCGCTGCAATGTGTGGATATCTCGTTGAAGACTATGAAAAAGAAGGCTCTGAAAAGTGACGGTGATGCTCCTGTCAGTATGGTGTATGTCCCGCAGATTGCTATTGTTGAAATGCTTCTTACCGTAACGGCAGTACGGGAATTTCCCAACAAAGACAAAGGTTTTGAAATGATCAGATATATCACTCCCAGATGTAGCCCGGAAAGAGCAAGTATATGCGCTGCTCCGCTTTCCCGGAAGGCTTTGACGACATTTCTGTCAATGCCGCTCCTGTCTCCGGACAGCAGGGCGCTGATGATGGAGACGGTATCATCGCGCTTGAACGGTAAAGAGCCGATATATCCGTTCAATGCCGGGATAAATCTGTCCGTCAAGCCTTCTCCCGGCAAAATGCTTCCTCGCAGAGCGTCCGAGGAGTAGCAGAAATTTCCCAGTAGGAAAAAGAGGAGTGCCGCATACGCTTCGCACCTGCCTTTTCTCGAGACGAAAAGTACCAACACGGAGACGGCCAGCCATAGGGAGACGGAAGCAAACAGGGGACCCGGCTTGATGAATGAGGCAAGGAGAACCCCTGCCGCAAAGGGAATGGAAATAACACAAATGTCTCCCGCCTCTTTCATACTCTTCCATTTTTGCTAAGATACTCTTTTTTGCTAAATTTGTGTTCCAAAAATTCTACGGAAATGATAATTCTTGTAATAAACTGCGGCAGTTCATCAATCAAGTATCAGTTGCTTGATATGAAGAATGACGATGTCTATGACCTCCTTGCCAAAGGTCTCGTTGAAAAGATCGGACTTCCCGAAGGATGTATAAGCCATCGGCCTACAGGGAAGGACAGATATGAGAAGGATCTGCCTATCCCGGACCACAGGGTCGGTATGCAGCTTGTACTCGATGCCCTCGTCGATCCGGAACACGGTGTCATCAGCAGTTTCGAGGATATCGAGGCCGTCGGCCACCGTATCGTCCAGGGTGCGGATTATTTCAGCGGAAGCGCACTCGTCGATGATGAAGTCATAAGGAAGATTGAGCTCTGCTGTGATTTTGCTCCTCTGCACAATCCGGCACATTTGCTCGGAATACGTGCGATGCAGCACGTCCTGCCTTCCGTACCGCAGGTGGTGACGTTCGATACGGCATTCCATCAGACAATGGAGCCTCACGCGTATCTTTATGCCCTTCCTTACGAATATTACGAGAAGTACAGGGTCCGCCGTTACGGCGCTCACGGCACGTCACACCAGTACGTGTCCCAGCGCGGTGCAAAGCTTGCCGGCCTTGACCTCAACAATTCCAGGATAATTACCTGTCATATAGGAAACGGAAGTTCGGTGACCGCCATACGTGACGGAAAATGTATTGACACGTCAATGGGCTTCACACCTCTCGAGGGGATGATTATGGGGACCAGGTGCGGTATCATCGACGCCAATATAGTTCCGTACCTTATGAAGAAGGAGAATATGACTCCCGATCAGATGACCGAGATGCTCAATAAGAAGAGTGGCTTCCTCGGACTTTCCGGAGCCAGCTCTGATTGCCGTGATATGCTGGAGATGGCAAAGAACGGCAATGAAAGGGCCGGAATAGTGCTCAAGAAGCTCGTCAATGACGTTGCGAAGCTTGTGGGCGGTTATGTGGCTGAGATGAATGGCGTGGACCTTATCGTATTCACGGCCGGAATAGGGGAGAACAATCCTAAGGTGCGTCGCTGGATATGTGACAAGTTCGGATATCTCGGTGTCAGGATTGATGACGAAGTGAACGAGAAATCCGGCGAGGAGATGATAATCTCGACACCGGATTCCAAGGTCATCGTAGCACTGATTCCTACCAACGAGGAACTCGTGATAGCGCGCGACACTATGCACATTGTGCATCCATAGCCTGACAGGCAGTGATTGCAATCATCTTGTAGATGTCATCGACGGAGCATCCGCGGCTGAGGTCATTGACCGGCCGTGCGATGCCCTGCAGGATTGGACCTATCGCATCTGCCTCTCCAAGTCTCTGAATGAGTTTGTATCCGATGTTCCCGGCTTCGAGGTTCGGGAACACCAGGACGTTCGCTTTCCCTGCTATTTCTGAACCAGGTGCCTTTTTCTGTCCTACTGACGGAACGAGTGCGGCGTCCACTTGAAGTTCACCGTCTATCTTGAGCTCAGGATCGATCTGCTTGGCAAGAGCTGTGGCTTCAACTACCTTGTCGACAACCTCGTGCTTTGCGGATCCCTTTGTGGAGAATGAAAGCATTGCTACCCTTGGATCTGAGAATCCGGCCACGCTCCTTGCTGTCCTGGCTGTACAAACGGCTATCTGTGCGAGCTGGTTTGCGTCAGGCATAGGTGTGACGGCTATGTCGCCAATCACCAGAACTCCATTCTCTCCATACTGCGGCGTCTTTGTTATCGTCAACATCGCACCGCTTACACAAGAGACTCCCGGGGAGCATTTGATAATCTGGAGTGCCGGACGGAGAGTGTCTCCGGTTGTAGAAAGCGCTCCGCTGATCTGTCCGTCGGCATCTCCGCTCTTGATGATGAGGCATCCGAAATAAAGCGGGTTCTTGACGAGTTCCGCAGCTTGCTCCGGGGTCATCCCCTTTGACTTTCTAAGCTCGTAGAGGAGATTGGTATATCCTGCTGTCTTGTCGCTGGTGGCCGGGTCGATGATAGTGGCCTTTGAGATGTTCTTGAGCCCGAGACTGTCAGCCTTTGCGAATATCTCATCCTTGTTGCCGATCAGGATGATTTCGGCAATGGAGTCGGCCAAGGCTTTGTCTGCTGCCTTTATTGTGCGCTCCTCAAGGGATTCCGGGAGCACGATGCGCTGTTTGTTAGATTTGGCGCGAGCAATAATGTTTTCAATAAGTGTCATATCTCTATAGTATTTGCATTTCTATAACAGACCCTGTTCACGGGCATATGCGATTATGAATTCCGCGGTCTTTTCCGGCCCAAGCTTTGATGCGTCTATGCAGAGGTCATATTCCACAGCCTTGCCCCAATGGCCGAAGGTGAAGAAATTGTAATATTCCGCCCTCGCACGGTCTTTCTTCTCTATGTACTCTTCCGCCTGTTCCGGCGTCAGTCCCTCATCTCTGGCTATTTTGGCCTTTCTGTATTCCATTGGCGCAGTGATGAATACATTCACACAGTAGTCCAAGTCGCGAAGAATGTAGTTTGACGCGCGACCGATGAAAATTGCGGACCCTTTCTGGGCGATGTCCCTGATGACGTCGCTCTGAATCTTGAAAATCTGACCGTCATTCAATCCGGAAGGGGCTGTGCCCGCGTATCCGTACCGGTTGGCTCCGAAGATGTTGCTTATCTTCCAGAACCTTCTTTTTTCATCTCTGTGCTGGAACAGCGATTCGCTGAATCCGCTGCTTTCGGCTGCCTTGACGATAAGTTCGTTGTCATAGACCGGGATTCCAAGTCGTTTGCTGATTTCGACGGCTACGGATTTCCCTCCGCTGCCGAACTGCCTTCCGATGTTGAAGATGATCTGTTTTGACATATCTGCTATAGTTCGCTTCCAAGGATTGTGGCCTCGTCACCATCCTTGAGTCTGTTGAATTTTCTGAAAAGCCAGATTATGAATATCGCTGATACGATAATGGCAACCAAGTCGGAAATCGGGAAACTTATCCATACTCCTTTTTCCCTGTACCAGAGCGGCAGGACATAGATAAGCGGTACGAGGAACAGCAACTGCCGGCTGAGTGACAGGAATATTGACACCTTGACCATTCCTATGCACTGGAAGAAATTGGAGGCAACCATATTGAAACCGACCAGTGCTATCGCAATGTTCATTGTCCTGAGACCTTCTGCGGCGAGTCGCCTCAGTTCCGGGTCGTTCGTAAAAAGGCTCACCGCCGGACCCGGTATGAACTCGCTTACGAGGAAGCATAATGTTGTGGTAATGGTGGCGCATATCGCCGTCAGCTTGAACACTTCCTTGACGCGGGAATATTGCTTGGCTCCGTAATTGTACCCGGCGATAGGCTGCATTCCCTGGTTGAAGCCCATCGCTATCATTATGAACATGAATGAAATCCTGTTCACTATGCCATACGCTCCTATGGCCAGGTCTCCTCCATATTTCAGGAGCTGCTGATTGATGAAGAGGGCTACGATACAAGCTGCGGCATTCATAAGGAATGGCCCCACACCTATGGCCAGAGACTGTCTGGCAATCCTCTTGTTGATCTGGAACACCGGCCTCGGGAAGTGCGGAACCCTGTTCTTGTCCATAAAGAAACGCATAGAGTAGGTGAGTGCCATCATCTGACACAGGATTGTTGCCAGGGCCGCCCCACGTATGCCTAGGTCAAGTACAAAAATGAATATCGGGTCGAGAATAGCATTGGAAATCACCGTAAACAAAGTGAGCCCCATTGCCGTTTTCGGATGTCCGCTGGCTCTTATCACCCCATTGAGACCGAAATAGAGATGTGTGAATACGTTGCCGGCCAGGATAATTATCATATAGTCCCGTGCGAACGGAAGCGTATTTCCGCTTGCTCCGAAGAATTTCAGCACGGGGTCCAGGAACAGGAGAGTGAAGGTTGTGAACAGCAGTCCGATTATCACGTTAAGCGAAAGAATGTTGCCCAGGACTTTGTTGGCGTTGTCGTAATTCTTCTGCCCGAGCAGGACAGAGATCATCGTCATCCCTCCTACGCCCACGAGCGTGCCCAGTGCTGCGGAGAGATTCATTATAGGGAAGGTGACGGCCAACCCGGAAATTGCCAGTGACCCTACGTCCCTGATATGGCCGATATAGATGCTGTCGACCATATTGTAAAGCGATGCGGCGGTCTGGGCAATGATGCCGGGAACCGCGTACATCTTGAGCAGTGTGCTGATTTTCTTTGTCCCAAGTTCTATGGGAGCCGCTTCATTCATCCCCATCCCTTTACTGGCTGTCAACTATGCTGATATCGAACCGAAGCGGGCTGAACTGGGGAATCATATCTCCGGACCCGGATGAAGAATATCCCAGTGCCGAATAGAATATGGCCGTACAGGATTCGTATGGTTTCATCTGGTATAGGGCATAGGCGAAACCGTCTATCACGCTGTTTCCTGACATTTTGATGTCAGTGTATGAATTGGCATAGGTAATCTTGACCGGTTTGTAGTCTGCTCCTGATCTGTATACGCCGTTCATTATAGCCGTATCCTTTATGGTGGTATCGAACACCTGTCCGTCAAGTCTTCTTCCGATGTAGTTTATATAGAAAGTGCTGTCCGCCTTGTACGATGTGGTGTCCTTCGGCTCTTTCGTCCTGATGTAGTAGAACCCGTATTTGAGGGAGTCTGATACGCTCTTGCCGTAAAGGCGTCCGATATATCGTCCGATGGAATCCACCTCCCATTTCGGCTCGTCGGGTATCCTCGCAGTCATATGGACGTCATAGATGTAGTTGGTTCCCGTGACGTTCTTGATGTAGTCCTCCTCCTTGTCATACCTGTTAAGGGTGAAAAGCCATCCCGGAATCACGATTTTTCTGGAACCTCCGACCCTCATAGTCTTGAATGCGTACTCCGGTCCGGCATAGGTCCCGCCACTTCCGAACGTCATCAGCTGGGGACCGTAACATTTCGTCTTATTGTATTCCCCAAGCTGCTTTGCTATGTCGGCATACGTGTATGACGCATACTGTCCGTCAAGAGCCCTGATGGTATAGTCGGCCTCTATGAAAAGGCTGTCCACAGGATCCCCGATCAGTTCGCCGGTACCCGGGATGTCTTCTACGATGTAGATTCCGGGGTAAGTCTTCTGCGCATCTGGATAATTGGACCTTATCCAGGCGTCAAAATATCTCTTGGCGGCCTCATTTGAATTCTCTGTCGCATTCTTTGCGCAGGAACAAAGGCAAACGGCCGAAACTGCAATCCAAAACAGTGTTTTTCTCATCTATCCTGTTACTTTCTTAATGTATTCTTCCGCATCCAGAGGTGACTTGATGTCCTGTGGGAAATAAAGTCTTCCTCCGGCTGCCTGCTCGTGCCCTCCTCCGTTGAAGTGCTCTCTGGCCATATTGTTGGCAGAAGTGCCTTTCTTCGAACGGATGGACACCCTGAAATATCCTTCGTCCTCCCTCAGGAATATGCTCATCTTTACTTTCCCGATACTGAGAGGAATGTTTACGAGGCCTTCCAGCTCCCCCTCTCTGATGTCGAACCTTTCCAGCAGGTCTCTGTATGCTACAACATAAGCCGTGCCATTGTCCAGTATCCGCAGGTGGTCCTTCAGTAAGGTGGCAATCGCCCTGACCCTGTTCTCCCTGTATCCGTTGTACAGAAGGCTTATTATGCAGTCTCTGTCCACCCCCGCATCCAGGAGGTCTCCTGCCATCCGCAGGGTTGACGGAAAGACGGAATTGGCAAAATTGTTGGTGTCGGTCGTCATACCTGTCATCAGGGAGACCAGCGCCTCAGAAGGCAGTTTAGATGCATCGCCGTCAATGTCCGGCAGGGCCATCAGTATCCAGTAGAGCAGTTCGCTGGCGGAGGATATCCCTGTTTCACTGAAGCAGAGGTCGAATTCCTCCTCGGCGGGATTGAGGTGATGGTCTATCAGAATCTTGGGAGCTTTGCATCTGCGTGAGGCCGCTTCAAGTGTAGATACCCTGTTGAAACCGTTGAAATCCATCCCTATCAGAAGGCTGCAGCTGTCTATGGCTCTTTCTGCCTCTCCGGGGTCCTTTTCTGCTGACAGGATGCACTTGTCCGAGGAAATGAAATTCAGGTATGAGGGACCGCTGTTGGGGAGAATTACGGAAACGTCTTTCCTTCTGGCGTCGCGCAGGTAATGAAGCAACGCGGAACTGCTGCCTATGGCATCTCCGTCCGGGTTTGTGTGCGTGAGAATGACTATATGGCCTTCACGGTTCAGATATTCATTCAGACGGCTGATTCTGTCTGCTGTCAGAGCGTTCATTTACCTGTGCGTTAACGTTCGCAAATTTAGTCAAAATATTGCATTTCATAAATCATTTTTATAACTTTGTCCGACTTTGGAAACAAATAAAACTACACAATAATGAATCAAACACTAAAAAGGATTTTGACTTGGTTCGTATTCCCTGTCATCATCATTGTCCTCGCAATTGCAATTGTCAGCAGTATTATGGAGCCTGTCAATTTCAACAAGCAGAGGGATTTCCGCAAGAGCGTAGCTATCCAGCAGATGAAGGATATCCGTACTCTTCAGGTCGCTTTCAAGGCTGAGAACGGTAGGTTCGCACCGGCCATCGACACGCTCATCGATTTCTATGAGAATGGACAGATGTCCATCATAATGCAGATAGGATCAATGGATGATTCAACTGCAGTGCAGCACACTGAAGCCATCAAGAAGGAGCACAAGGGAAAGATCTCAGGTCTGGAGCTCTATCAGCTTTATCTTGCAGGAGACAAGAATCTCGTATTCTCAGTTGAGAACAAGACCCCTGTCAAGGAGAATCTTTTCACTGATCGTGAAAATTTCGACGTCAATGCCCTCAAATATATCCCGTTCTCTGACGGAGACGAAGTGATAATGGAAGCTGCAATCAAGCAGGTTTCCGGAGTCCAGGTTCCGCTGTTCGAGGCTAAGATTCCTTACAAGTCATTGCTCAAGGGTCTTGACAACCAGCTCCGCATCAATCTCGATGCCGAGTGCAGGGCTCAGAATAAGTATGAAGGCCTTCAGGTCGGCAGCATAGAGGCTCCGAACAACAACGCCGGCAACTGGGAGTAGAAATAGTGGAGATATCCCTGCTTACTCCGAAGTGCACGCTTGTGCCTGCACATTTCTTCGAACCTGATTCCGCAAGAAACGCACTGGAAGATGTTGTGAATCTTGATGACAGGGATGAGGTGAAGTATTTGGAGGTTCCCCAGTATGATGCGGTTCTGATATATGCTGATTCTGAAGGAGGGGTTTATCCGAAAGAAATAAATGAGGACGTCTCAGGAGAGGGCCATGATGCCCTTCCTGAGATGTTTCATATATTGAGAGACCTCCCGAAGTGCCGGGAGTACAACAAGATACTGGCCACGTATCGCGACGGCCACCTGTATCTTGCCATTGCACAGGGCAATAGCCTGCTGCTAAGCAATGTTTATCAGGCGCAGGATTTCACCACAGCAGAATATTTCCTTTTTCTTGCAATGAAATCGCTGCAACTCAACCCTGAGGTTTCCACCGTATATTGGAGGATGCCGGTGGGTGCTGAAGAGGAGATGTCCCTGTACAGATATTTCAAGTCCGTCGACAGGGTATGAGGATAATCGGCGGCGCCCTCAAAGGGAAGACTATCAATCCACCTTATAATTACAAGGCAAGGCCTACGACAGATTTCGCTCGTGAAGGCCTTTTCAATGTTCTTAACAACGAATATGAATTCGAGGACCTGAAGGTCCTTGACCTGTTCGGAGGAACGGGCGCGATTTCCTACGAGTTCGCCTCGCGTGGGGCCGCAAGGGTCTATTGCGTGGAGATGTTGAGGGAGAACGCGTCTTTCATCAAGACCGAGGCCGAACGTCTCGGACTCGCGAATGTGGTTATGGTAAGGGATAATGTGTTTGATTTTCTCCCTGTATGCAAGGAAAAGTTCGACATTGTCTTTGCCGATCCTCCATACGCTCTTGAGGGACTGGATTCAATTCCTGACAAGGTTTTTGAGCGGGATATCCTCCATCCGGGCTGCTATTTCATATTGGAACACGGAGACGAATATTCGTTCCGTGACCATCCGTATTTCATAAAGGAAAAGACATACGGAAGAGTGCATTTCTCCTTTTTCGCCAGGGAATCATAGCCCCTTGGCCTTGCCCTCGTCCCATATCTCATCCATCTGCGCAAGCGTCAGGTCCGATAGTCTGATACCTTTTCTTATGGTATTCTCTTCAAGGTAAGTGAATCTCCTGCGGAATTTTGAGCAGGCTTTTCCCAATGCCACTTCGGGGTCAATGCCATAAAGACGTGCCGCGTTGATCGTGGCGAACATAAGGTCACCGAATTCCTCTTCGATATGGTTCTCGTTATCCTCCTCGCACGCTTCCTGTACCTCGGCCAATTCTTCGTGCACCTTGTCCCATACATCTTCCCTCTTCTCCCAATCGAAGCCGCAGCCCCTTGCCTTTTCCTGCATTGAAAGCGCTTTCAGAATGGCCGGCATCGCATCCGGTATGCCTGACATTATTGTTTTGTTGCCGTCCTTCTCTTTAGCCTTCACAAGTTCCCAGGTATCGGCTATTTCCTTTGCGGTAAGTTTCTTCCCTGATTCGTCCCCGAATACGTGCGGGTGTCTGAAGACCATCTTGTCGCAAATCTTCTCCAGACAGTCTGCAATATCGAATGAACCCTCCTCCTGCCCGATTCTGGCATAGAATACCATATGATAAAGGATATCTCCTATTTCCTTGGCAGTTGCAGCCCTGTCCTTACGTATCAGTGCGTCGCTCAATTCATAGACCTCCTCTTCCGTCATAGGTCTGATGCTGTCCATAGTCTGTTCTGCATTCCAGGGGCACTTTTCCCTCAGGTCATCCATTATGTCCAGAAGCCGTCCGAATGCGGCAAGCTTTTCTTCTTTGGTGTGCATTGAAAATATATTAATTTTGTAGATACAAAAATAGCAATTTATTGGTTTGAATGGTGTGGACAGAAAGGACAGAAATGCTGATAGGTGAGGACGGCCTGAGAAAGCTGGCAGATGCACGTGTATCGGTCGTTGGTGTAGGTGGCGTAGGCGCATATGCTGCTGAAATGCTTGTCCGTGCCGGGCTGGGCCACATTGTGCTCTTTGACTGTGATGAAGTTGGCGAAAGCAATATCAACAGACAGTTGGTGGCGCTCCATTCTACGGTTGGGCGATTGAAGACTGATGTACTGAGGGACCGGCTGATGGATATCAACCCGCAGTTGGACATTGTCGTCGTCGGTGAATATGTGAATGAAGATTATCTGCGTGACGGGTGTCCTCTCGACGGATCCGATGTCGTGATAGATGCAATTGATACACTAAGTCCCAAGGTCGCTTTGATACAGCACTGTCTTTCGAAAGGGATACATCTTGTTTCATCGATGGGGTCCGGTGCAAAACTTGATGCGACGGCTGTGAGGTTGGCGGATATTTCGGAAACATTCCAGTGTCCTCTGGCACATATGCTCAGAAAGAGACTGCACCGCCTTGGTATCACAGAAGGGTTTGATGCCGTCTTCTCTGCTGAGAAACCGCGCAAGGATTCGATGAGACTGGAAGAAAGCCGCAACAAAAAGTCTCAGGTCGGGACCATCTCGTATATTCCTGCCGTGTTCGGTTGCGTCTGTGCTCAGGCGGCAGTAAGATATATTACAGGAATTTGCTAAATTTGCAGACAATGTACAGGATTGTCGAAGTAACCAGTAAGGCTGACTTGAACAGATTCATCCGGTTTCCGGATGAACTCTACAGGAATTGCCCCCAATATGTCCCAATGCTGCACCGGCACGAGGTCGTGGCGCTTACCGGCGTCTCAACCCTGTCGTATTGCTCCATGAAGATGTGGATGGTCCTTGATGGCAAGAAGGTCGTCGGAAGAATAAGCGGGATTATCAATCCAAGGTACAACGATCATTACCATACGAAACGTGCGCGTTTCGGATGGTTCGACTGCATCAATGACATCGAGGTGGCAAGGATGCTGATGTCGGCGGCGGAGAGTTGGGCCAGTAAAGAAGGGATGAATGAGATTCACGGGCCTCTGTATTACAATTCTTTGCGGGACCAGGGTATGGTCTGTGAAGGATTCGAGAATGTCCCTCCATTCAACTGCAGATATAATTACCAGTACTACAATGATCTTGTTGAAGCTCTCGGGTTCAACAAAGAATGTGAATGGGTGCAGTCGATAATGGTGGCCAATCATGGTGTTCCGGACAAGGCAAGGAGGGTTGCGGCAATATGTATGGAGAAATACAAGCTTCATTTCTCGAGCGTTGATGCCGTGAAGCGTGATCCTGATAAAATCCGTGGATTCCTCAAGATATACAATGAGACGTTCGCCTCGTCCGTATATAATTTTGTACCATTCACGGATTCGGAGATGGATGAGATTGCCCGAATATACCCTAAGTTTATGTCGGACAAGTCCTGCTGCATCCTGTGCGACGAGAATGACAATGTCGCGGCATTCGCAATGACTATGCCTGACCTGTCCAAGGCTCTGCAGAAAATGAAGGGGCACATATTCCCTTTCGGATGGATACACCTTCATAGAGCCAGGAAAGATTTCGAGCTCGTTCACTTGGTAATGGAGGGTGCGGTAGCTGAGTGGCAGAACAAGGGTATTTCTTCAGTGTATTACAGGGAAATGGGGGACAGAGCGCTCAGAATAGGCAGCCGCAGGGCCATATCCAACCCTCAGTTGGAAACGGCCAGCGTATCCAATATCTGGAACGATTATGAGCACGATCCTTATATGAGGCGCCGTTGTTATATCAAGAAAATAAAGTAACCATATATGGCAGATACAAGTTCATTGCTGGAAAAGGTCCTTTCCCTTCAAGGGAAATTCAAATCGTTGGAGGAGCAGTTGTCGAGTCCCGAGGTTATGTCGGATATGAAGAAGTTCGTCCAGCTGAACAAGGATTACAAGGAATTGGAGCCCATAATCAGGGCCGGGCTTGAATACAAGAAAATGGTGGACGACCTGGCATCGGCCAAGGATATCCTTGTCAACGAGAAGGACGAGGAACTCAAGGAGATGGCCAAGATGGAAATATCCGAAATAGAGCCGAAGATACCGGAGATGGAGCAGAACATCAAGCTGCTTCTCATTCCGGCGGATCCTGATGACTCGAAGAATGCGATGGTCGAGATTCGAGGCGGTACCGGAGGAGACGAGGCGGCTATTTTCGCAGGTGACCTTTTCCGTATGTACCAGCATTTCGCGGAGTCCAGGGGATGGAAACTCGAGGTGACAGACCAGGCTCCGGGAACATCCGGCGGCTTCAAACAGATAGTCTTCAAACTGTCTTCAGGGACAGAAGGCGTATATGGGGTAATGAAATATGAATCCGGTGTTCATCGTGTCCAAAGAGTGCCTCAGACGGAGACACAGGGCAGAATCCAGACATCAGCCGCGTCAGTGGCTGTTTTCCCTGAGGCCGGAGAGTTTGACGTGGACCTCAGTTGGGATGACATTCGTCTCGACCTGTTCTGCTCTTCAGGACCTGGAGGTCAGGGAGTCAATACCACATACTCGGCGGTGCGCCTGACCCATATTCCTTCAGGGCTTGTCGTCCAGTGCCAGGAGGAACGTTCCCAGCTCAAGAATAAGGACCGCGCTTTCGAGGAACTCCGCACCCGTCTATACAATCTGGAGCATCAGAAATACCTGGACGGGATAGCCGCGAAGAGAAAGACGATGGTGTCAACAGGAGACCGTTCTGCCAAGATACGTACGTACAACTACCCTCAAGGCCGCGTTACTGACCATAGAATCAACTGGAGTATGTACAACCTTCCTGTATTTATGGACGGTGACATCAAGGAATGTATCGACCAGCTCCAGATTGCGGAGAATGCCGAACGTCTGAAGGAAGCCGGGGAATAAGTATCAGATTTTCCTGAATGCGACGCACGCATTGTGTCCGCCGAACCCGAACGAATCGCTCAAGGAAAGGGTGATCTCTGAGTGGACCGCCTTGTTAGGAGTGTAATCCAGATCGCACTCAGGGTCCGGATTGTCCAGGTTGATAGTAGGAGGTATCACGCCCTCCTTCAAGGCAAGAATGGCGGCAATGGCTTCTGCTGCCCCTGTAGCTCCGAACATATGCCCGTGCATTGACTTGGTGGAACTGATGTGAACCTTGTAGGCATAGTCGCCAAAAACATTCTTATAAGTCTGAGTCTCGATGACGTCATTGAGATGCGTACCTGTCCCGTGGGCATTGATGTATACGTTGTCCTTTGTCTTGTCGAATCCGGCTTCATCAAGTGCCAGGTCGATGCATTTTGCCTGAGTGGCTCCATCCGGCCGTGGGGCGGTGGCGTGATATGCGTCACAGGAATTACCGTACCCGACAATCTCCGCGTATATGTTGGCGCCCCTCGCCTTGGCGTGTTCGTATTCCTCAAGGATGACACATCCGCTTCCATCGGCCATTACGAACCCTGCCCTGTCTGAATTGAAAGGAAGGCAGGCGTGCTTTGGATCAGGTTCCTTCGTGATTGCCCGTGCATTGGCGAAACCGGCTATCCCGATAGGAACTGCAGCCTTTTCGCTTCCTCCTGCTATAATCGCATCGGCATATCCGTGCTTGATGGCGTGGAATGCCTCCCCGATTGCGTGAGTGGAGCTTGCGCAGGCCGTTGCAATGGACATACACGGACCCTGGGCGTGGAATTTGTTCGCAACGTTACCGGCAGCCATATTGGAAATCATAGTTGGAATGAACAGAGGAGACACCCATTGACCGGACGGGTCCTCGACCATTTTCGTTACTTCACGTACTATCGTGTCGAAACCTCCAACCCCTGAACTGAAATATACTCCGAGCCGGTTTGAGTCTATGTTGGAGTCTTCTCCCTCAGAAATGAGTCCGCTGTCTCTCATCGCCTGCCAGGCTGAGGCTATGGCGTATATCGAGAAATCGTCCTGCTTGCGTATGAAAGGCTTGTCCATACCATACTGCTCCGGATCGAAATTGCGTATCTTGCCGGCGATTTTGACAGGCAGTTCCTCTGCCGGGAATTCCGTTATCACGTCGATTCCGCAGACTCCGTTTTTGAGATTGTTCCAGAAAGTATTGACGTCGTTTCCTATGCAGGAGATGACTCCAAGGCCGGTTATGACTACTCTTTTATCCATACTCTGATTCCAGTTGTAGAAACAAAGGTACTAATTTTTTGTATATTTGTATTCGGACAAGATTTGAGCCATGCCATTACGTGACAGATTGCCCAAATATCTGTTGGGGAAATATCAATTGATAATGACCGTAACATTTACGGCCTTGTTCTCGATTGTATTCATCCTTCTGAGTGCCGCTTTTGCCGATAATGTGTGGTTTCGTCTGGAGTCCGGCAAGGTTTATATCCTGACAGTCATTTTCTTTGCCCTTTCACTCGGTATCGTGATACTCAGCAAGCGTCTGATGTATGTAACGAAAAACACGATAACGCTGACATATCTTGGATATATAGGCTGGAATGCTGGCGAGGCGATACTTATTTCGCTTCTCTACACTTTCTTCACCGTGGAAGGCGAGGCCCTCGGGCTGATTGATCTTCAGGGGGCTTCCCTGGACGGAATTATCATCGAAGCCTTTGTTTATTGCGCAGTGTCACTGGGCGTGCCGTATCTTCTTGCCGGACAATATTTTGCAATCAACGAGAAGAACAACACCATCCGGATGCTGAATATGGGGGAGGTGGTGAGTGATATCGCCCCACTTCCGCAGGAGGAAAAGCGAATAACCCTCTTTGACAATTCAGGCGTACTCAAGTTTTCGGTGAATGCATCCAATCTGTATTATATCGAATCTGATGACAATTACATAAAGGTCTGGTATTCGGATGCATCCGGAGCTCTGAAGATGTATATGTTGCGATGCCGGCTCAAGACGGTGGAAGAAAGTTTCTCGGGCAGTGACCTGGTGCGCTGTCACCGGAAATATATGGTGAACATGTCGAAGGTGCAGCTCCTGACTTTTGAGAAGGACGGCTACTATATCGATCTGGATATAGACTCGGTCGATCCTATTCCCGTTTCCAGGACATACGAAGAAAAAATATTGTCGATTTTCAATTCAAGATAAACTATGTGGCAGAGAGTACAGACATTATACCTTGCAATAGCAACTGCGCTTGTGGCTGTGATGTTCTTTTCGGATAAGGCTGAAGGGATCAGATACATATCCTACATTCCATACCTTGTTCTTCTGGTGATTGTCGTGCTGCTGGATATCCTGGCACTGACGACCTACAGGTTCCGGATGTTCCAGTTCAGGACAGCCGGACTTTCGGCGATACTTTCCATAGCGTTACAGGCCTGGCTGGTGGTTGATTTCGTGCTTACACACAACGACGTCATATTCAAGATCACCGCTGTATTCCCGATGGTATCGGCGATATTCGACATACTTGCCGCCAGAAATATCTGGGCGGATGAACTTATGGTACGGAGCGCCTCACGGCTCCGCGCGGCAAAACGAAAAAAATAACCCATTATGAGAATTTCCGAATCAGAACTAATAATCAACGCTGACGGTTCAGCATTCCATATCCATATCAAACCGGAACAACTCTCGGACAATATTATCCTGGTGGGCGATCCTGGCAGGGTTGCGATGGTCAGTAACTTTTTCCAGGAGATTGAGTGCGAAGGAGCTTCCAGAGAATTCGTCTGGGCTACCGGACTCTATAACGGAAAACGTGTCACCTGTCTTTCGACAGGGATAGGTACTGACAATATAGATATCGTGATGACGGAACTTGACGCCTTGGCCAACATAGATTTCAGTACCAGGGAAGTCAGGGATGTACACAAATCACTCAATGTGCTGAGGATAGGGACCTGCGGTGCAATACAGCCGGAAATCCCTATCGGGGCCTATATCTTCTCGCACATATCCATAGGTTGTGACGGTCTGATGAACTGGTACGAAGGTAGGGATGGAATCTGCCTGACTGACTTTGAGGAGGCTTTCAAAAAGCACGTAGGATGGAACGGACATCTTCCGGATCCGTATTTTGTGAGGGCCGGCGAAGATATGGTCCGCAGGTTCGAGGATTGTACCGTAAAAGGAATGACGGTCTCTGCACCGGGTTTCTATGGACCGCAGGGAAGGGTCGTGCGTCAGGGCCTTGCTATGCCGGATATGCTGGAATCTTTCGAGAGCTTCGAGTATGGCGGCTACAAGATAACGAACTTCGAGATGGAGAGTTCCGCTCTGGCCGGTATGGCGTTGAAACTCGGGCATAATGCCGGGACAGTGTGCTGTGCTATAGCTCACAGATATCACAAGTCGGCAAATACGGACTATAAGCCTCTTGTGGCCGAACTCGTGCGTCTGAGTCTGGATAGACTCACTGACTGACGTCAGTCGTACAGATTCTTGTAATCCTGTCCTTTTGCCCAATCCGGAATAGGAAGCGCGCTGTCACTGACAAGGCTGTCTGAGGATGCCTTGATGCCCTTCATTACGTTTTCCTCAATGAACTCCGTTTCCTTGTCGACAAAGAACTCCATGTCAGCGGATATTTCGTGTCCGTGGCCCTTGTATCGGTAGATCCTGTAAACGGAACCCCTTTTCTTCAGTGCCTTCGCAAGGTCATTGGCGCCGGAGAAGCAAAGCCTGAACATCTGAATCTTGTTGTATGGGACAATCTTGTCATCCGTGCCGTGGAACAGCAGCGTCGGACAGGGTTCAGAAGCATATTTTATGGCTCCCTTGTCGGAAAATACCGCACCGGAGAATGACATCACTCCAGTATAGTTGAAACCTTCCGGAAGCACTCGAGCCAATTCCCGTCCATTGCATATCTCCCACTCCGCCTGCATTGCTGTAATGGCTCCCGCGGACGAACCGCTGATCACTATGTTTGAAGGATCGATGTTCAGGGCTGCGGCATTGTCGATGATGAAATTCGTTGCAGTGAAAAGATCCTCTACGGCTATGTTGATGGCATTTCTGAGGGCCTTGATGAATTTCATATTCACTCCGGCGCCTTTGATTCCCTTCAGTCCGACCCTGTAGTCTATGGATACTATCCTGTATCCTTCCTGCGTCATAAGCCTGAACCACTTGTTGAAGTATTCGTCATCCCTGCTTCCGTGTGTGAATCCGCCCCCGAACATAAAGAGTATGGTCGGCTTCATCCTGCCGTCAATCTGCGTCTGGCTGCCCTCTGCGGGATCATAGATATCAAGATACAATGCCGTGTTGTCTTTCTGTGCGAAAAGATAGGTGGCTGAAGGCTCTATGACGGCGGCAGCGGAGCCTGTAGGAATGGCAACGGCTGCGATGACGGCGAGAATCAAGAATCTGTATTTCATATCAACTTACGTATTCGTTTCGTGTGACGACGATTTCGAGCAGGCGCGGCGACCTTGCCGGCTTTTTGGCCGGTTCATTGCCGTCCGCTGTCCTTATCAGTTCGGAAAGGGCTCTGTGGTCCAGCCCTTCCTCGCGAAGAAAGATTTCCGCGGCGCATCCGCTTGACCTGCATACGGCGAGCAGGAGGTGGATGGATGTGGCTTCCGCGCTGTTGTTCATCGATGCTTCAAGGACTGACAGGTTGATGGTGTTCTGCGCGCTGCGGGAAAGGCATATCCTGTCTTCATCGAAGTATGGGATGCCCTTCTTGTGGAATATCTTGTCATCCACGAATTCTTTGAATTCCACTAGATCTATACCCAGCGACTTGAGAGTCCTGCAGGCTTCATTGTCGGCGTGTCTGAGCAGCCCCAGGAGAAGATGGTCAGTCTCGATGACATAACTTCCCGTGCGCATGGCTTCATCCCTTGCGTACGATATTATCGAATTGATTTCTTCTGACAGAGTCACCTGCATATTCTTCATCCTTGAGCCACAAAAATAACAAAATTTCGATAAAAGAAATTTGTGACCCACTGTAATTTTTGTTAAATTTGCGTGTTTGTAAAAGACCTTAAATTTGGATAGATTTATGAGTGAAGAGGTTAAAAATCCAGAAGGGTTCAAGGGCATAATCGAGCCCGTGGAGATTGACCATGAGATGCGGACGGCATACATCGATTACTCGATGTCTGTTATCGTTTCCAGGGCGCTTCCTGATGTCAGGGATGGCTTGAAGCCGGTGCAGAGAAGGGTGCTCTTCGGGATGGACGGACTTGGATTGAATTACGGGGGACAGACGAAGAAATCGGCAAGAATCGTGGGAGAGGTGCTCGGTAAGTTCCATCCGCACGGAGATTCCAGCGTGTATGATGCAATGGCGCGTCTCGCCCAGGGCTGGAACCAGAGGTATCCTCTTGTGTCCGGACAGGGTAACTTCGGAAGTATGGATGGCGATCCTGTCGCCGCAATGCGATATACTGAGGCCAAGCTTGCCAGGATGGCTGATGATGTCCTCGGTGATCTGGACAAGGACACGGTGGATATGCAGCTCAATTTTGATGATTCCCTTGAGGAACCGACCGTGCTGCCGACAAAACTGCCTCTCCTGCTTCTGAACGGATCTGCCGGCATCGCTGTCGGAATGGCCACCAATATGGCTCCGCACAATCTTGGAGAATGTTGCGATGCGATATGCGCTTACATCGATGATCCGGATATCACCACCGAAGGACTGATGGAACACATCAAGGGACCGGATTTCCCTACCGGAGGCATAGTGATGGGCCGCCAGGGTATCGTTGATGCCTATGAGACCGGAAGAGGAAAGGTCGTGGTTCGCGCCAAAACGGATATTGAAGTCGCAGACAACGGCAGGGAAACCATAGTTGTTACGGAAATCCCGTATATGGTGAACAAGGCCGAGATGCTTGGCCGAATCAGCGAGATGGTCCGCGATAAGAAGATAGACGGTATTGCTGATATCAGGGACCTCAGCAACAGGGAAGGCCTGAGGGTTGAGCTTCCTCTCAAGATGGGAGCCAACTCGAATGTGGTACTCAATATGCTCTTCAAGTATACGTCTCTCCAGTCAAGTTTCGCCATCAACAACGTGGCGCTTGTTGGGGGACGCCCTTATACCCTTTCGCTCAAGGATATGATCCGGAACTTTGTGGAGTTCCGTCATGAGGTTGTGATCCGCAGGACAAAGTTCGAGCTCGACAAAGCTCAGAAGCGCGCCCATATCCTCGAGGGTCTGCTCAAAGCCATAGACGTCATCGATGAGATCATTGCGATAATCAAAGCTTCCAAGACGGTTGACGAGGCGAAGGCCGAGCTCATCGCAAGATTCTCATTTACTGACATTCAGGCTTCAGCCATCATCGAGATGAGGCTCCGTCAGCTCACCGGCTTGGAAAAGGAAAAGCTTCAGGCCGAATATGACGAGCTGGAGAAGTTCATAGCCCGTTGTCTCCAGATTCTTGCCAGCGAGAAGGAGCAGTTGGATATCGTGAAGGCAGAATCGCTGGAGATGAAGGCCAAGTATGGAGATGAAAGGCGGACGGAGATCACCTTGTCCGCAGACGAATTCAATCCGGAGGATTTCTATCCTGACGAGGATGTTGTGATCACAATATCACATCTAGGATACATCAAGCGCACGTCATTGAGCGAATTCCGTACCCAGAGCAGGGGAGGAGTCGGCCGCAAGGCAAGCGCTACGAGGGACGAGGATTTCATAGAGCATATCTATGTCGCCAATATGCACTCGACGATGCTTTTCTTCACGCAGCTGGGAATGTGCTACAGGCTCAAGGTATATGAATTGCCTGAAGGTACCAGAACATCCAAGGGAAGGGCCGTGCAGAATCTTCTCAGCATAGACGCTGCAGACAGCATAAAGACTTATTTGAATGCCGCTTCCATAGAGAATCAGGAATATGTCGACAACCACTTCGTTACCCTGGTAACCAAGAAGGGCGTCATCAAAAAGACAACTCTTGCCGATTATTCCAACAAGAGAAGCCGCAACAAGGGTATCATTGCGCTGACCATCAGGGAAGGTGATGAACTTCTGGATGCCGTGCTCACAAACGGTAGGGAACAGATTATGATAGCCGCCCGCGACGGCCGCTGCGTGCGTTTCGACGAAACGGACGTCAGAGTCCTAGGCAGGGGCGCTTCCGGAGTAAGGGGCATTAATATCGACGACGATGATGAGGTTGTGGGCGTCATTACCTACAACTCTGAAGATCCTGACGCACAGAAGCATACCATACTGGTAGTCAGTGAGAACGGATTCGGAAAACGCTCCGATCCGGAGGACTACCGACTCACTTCGAGAGGCAGTAAGGGTGTGAAGACATTGAACATCACCGAAAAGACTGGCAAGGTAGTTGCAATCAAGAATGTAACAGAGGAGAATGACCTTATGATCATCAACCAGTCCGGACTTACGATAAGGATGGCTGTAACTGATATCAGAGTGGCTGGAAGGGCTACACAGGGGGTCAAGCTGATAAATATCCGAGAAGGAGACAGGATAGCGGCAATCTCCGCAGTTGCAAAGAGTGATGAATGCGATTCCCCGGTTGAGGAAGTTGATTCGACAAACGAATAATTATTAACAATAACCAAGAGTAATTTATGAAGAAAATCTTTTTGACGCTGGCAGTTTTCGCTTCAATAAGCATAGCCAATGCACAGGATCAGGTAAAAGGAATTGATGCGGCTCGTGCTGCAGTAGAGTCTGCACAGGCTGCTGCTGACAATGCCAAGAAAGCCACAAAGGCTGCCACTTGGCTCAAGCTCGGGCAAACACTTTTTGATGCATACAATGCGCCTGCAGGCAACGCCTGGGTTGGAGCTTCTGCTCAGGAACTTGCACTTCTGATGGGCAGGGAAAGGCCTATCAGCGAAGAAATGGTTACTGTCGGCGGTGAGGAATATCGCAAACAGGTGTTCGAAACAAGGAACTACTATTTCAACGGGGCTGGAATCCTTTCTATGATTGAGGTTACAAAGCCTATTTACACTGACGCTCTCGCAAGAGCTCTCGACGCCTACAAGAAGGCTTACGAGCTTGATCCAAAGAAGGACAAGGAGATCGTTGCGGCTATCCAGACCATTGCTCAGAAGTACACGGACGAAGCATACAATGCTTATTCTTTCGGAAACTATGCAGTGTGCTCCGAGCTTTTTGAGAATGCATACAATGCAGCTCAGACGAAGCCTCTTGCAAAGCTTGACACCAATGCTCTGTTCAATGCTGGATTCGCAGCGGAAGCTGCCGGAAACATCCAGAGAGCAAAGGATTTGTATGAGAAATCTATGAGCTACGGATATTATGGAGAAGAAGGCTCTGCTTATGCAAGGCTTGCAGAGGTTTCATCACAGCTTGGCGACAAGGAAGCACAGGTTGCATATCTTGAGAAAGGTTTCGCTGCATATCCTCAGAGCCAGTCCATACTTGTCGGACTTATCAACCTGTATTCCGGGAGCAGTGAGAATTCTGACCGTCTGTTTGAACTCCTCGATGCTGCAAGGAAAAACGAGCCTAACAATCCAACGCTTTATTATGTCGAAGGCAATATCCGCGTAAAACTTGGAGATATTGAGAATGCGGCAATAGCTTATGAGAAGTGTGCGGAGATCAACCCACAGTATGAGTATGGATATGTTGGAGAGGGAATAATGTACTACAACAAGGCCGCCGAGATTCAGGAGGCTGCTCAGAACGAGTTCGATGACGCTAAATATCTTGCACTTGTTGCAGACTTCGAGAAGTCACTCAAGGCTTGTATCGAGCCGTTCGAGAAGGCATTTGAAATCAGTCAGGACAATAGCGTAAAGGTAGGTGTTGCCGAGTATCTCAAGAACGCCTGCTTCCGTTTCCGTGAGGAAGACGAGGCTTTCCTTGAGAAATATAACAAGTACAACGATTTCGTAGCAGGGAACTAATCTTCGATACCGGTTGCGTCAAGGACGCGACGATAGGTTTCGACCATTCTTTCGAAATCCGATTCAATGAGCCAATCGCTTTTGCGGTTGGCCCATTTTTTTACGTCTATCGTGGCGTAGTTGTCAGTGAACATACCAGGTAGGGAACACCAGAGAAAATCCAGCTCCGGCTCCAGCATCCTACACCCGTTGTCATCCCTGACGAATCTCAATGTGACAGCGAGCTCAAGCTGGGTGTTCCTTGCACTCATATTGGAGATGGCGTTTCCGACTGAATAGATGACAGGTACTCCGTTGATATGGGTTGTGTCCTGTATCACGTGCGGATGGCATCCGATGATGGCGTCGGCACCCTGCTCTATCATCCATCCGGCCCATTCTTCCTGCTCTCTGCTATGCCTCAGCTCGAATTCCTCGCCCCAGTGTGGAAATGCCAAGATGAAGTCCACGCCCCGTTCTTTTGCCTTATCGAACATCCGGGAGACCGATTCTTTGTCCATCAAATTGATTTTCGGACCTCCTTTCTGGGGGGAATTGATTTCGTAGGTGAAATTTATCAATGCGAACGATATGCCCTTGCCGTGGATTATGAGAGGCTCTTCCGATATCCCGGTATATTGCAGGCCCAGAGAATCGTGCATGCGGTCATAAATCTGCACCGTCCTTTTCAGTCCCGCCGTGCCCTTGTCATAGATATGGTTATTGGCTATCAGAAATACATCAACCCCGCAGTCGTATATATATTCTGCGTAACCGTCCGGAGCTGAGAAGGAAGGATAGCCGGTGTAAGGTTCCCCGGCAAGAGAAAATTCCATATTGGCTATGGAGATATCGGCATCTCCGATGGTTCCGGTGATATCCTTAAGAAATTCCCTATAGTCATATTCCATCTGTCGCGAATGCATCATTACATCTCCGATCATAAGGAATGAGACTGTATCGGAACTGCTTTGCAGTGGTCTCGGGAAGGGGACCTCGTAATCGGACTGCGCGTACAGAAGTGTACACGACAGTATTGCAAGGGAAAATAGCGTCAATTTTTTGAGCACGGACAAATATAGAGATTTATTTTGTCCCGGCTGAATAATTCGTTAAATTTGTCCCAAATACGTCATTTGCTACGGTATGAGAAAAGCTTTGCCATTCATCTTACTTTCTGCTTTTGTCCTGTTGCCGACGGGGTGCGATTTCTTGCGCAAGGCAGCCGGCAGACCAACTTCCGATGAGATAGAATTGAAGCGTGAGCTTATCCGGGAACACGAAGCCCAGCTCAAGGCTATGGAGGAAGCTGAGCAGAGGGCGGCGGAGTATACGCGTGATTCCATCGACGCCTGGAATGCACTCGAGGCTTCCGGAAGGAAGGTCAGGACAGCATCCGAATTCAAAAGAATGGATGCTGATATCCTCGACTATGACTATTATCTTGTCGTGGGCTCTTTCTCTGATGAAAGAAATGCCTTGAAGGTTGTCTCTGCTGTTCTGGAGTCGGGATTTCAGGCTTCCACCATTGCGCTCAGACCTGGGTTTACAGCTGTCGGCGCGTGTCCTTCCAATGATATAGTTGAATTCAACAAGTCCGTCAATGAGGTTGTCGGAAAGCCGTTCTGTCCTTCCGATGCCTGGATTCTGGCCAAGTGATGAGACGCTTACTTGTCATAACTATGCTGTCGTTCTGCCTGCCATTCTTATGCGCGGCGCAGTTCAGGGATTCCGGTTATGGTGACCTATACGACAGCGAAACGGTCCAGTCAATGAAAGAACAGGTCGGATACCTGTCTTCCGCTGCCCTTGAAGGCCGGAAAGCCGGATCAGAAGGGGAGAAGGATGCTGCGATATACTTCGCGGAAGAGCTTGTGAAAGCCGGTGTCGATCTGATTTCTCCCGATGACGGGGACCTTTTCGGGATAAAACAGGAGAACGGGGATACACTTACGTCGAGGAACGTGTTGGGCTTCATTCCTGGCTATGACAGGACGTTGAAGGACCACTATATCGTGATTGCCGCCAGACTTGACAATCTCGGCACCTATACTCTTACTGTCAACGGAGAAAGTCGGACAAGGATAAACTATGGGGCCAACGGCAATGCCTCAGGGCTCTCGATGCTCCTGCAACTTTCCAGAAAACTCAGCACCAACAGCATCCTGCTCCGTCGTTCCGTGATTATCGCGGCATTCGGGTCATCCCTTATGGACGGTGCAGGAGCCTGGTATTTCCTGAACCGTTCGTTCAAGGATGTTGACAATATAGACGCAATGATAAACCTGGATATGCTGGGGACCGGTTCCAATGGCTTTTACGCGTACACGTCGTCAAATGCTGATATGAATCAGTATGTGACTGCACTGAAGGGGACATTGCAGCCTGTACAGCCTCAGCTCGTGAGCAAAGAGCCGTGTATGTCCGACCACAGGATATTTTATGACAAGGAGATACCTTCGATATTCTTCACGACCGGTATGTATCCCGAATACAATACCTACAAGGATACGCAGGATATCCTGGAATATGAGGAGATGGAAAGGGAATTGGAATACATATACAATTACGCCCTTTCCCTCGCCAATGGTCCGAAACCGATCTTCAATCCTTCGGAAGAGTTGAAAAAGTCCCGTCCTGGAGAGGAGAAGGTGTTCGCATACTACGAATGTGACCGTGCACCTTTGTTCCTCGGGCATTCGGATCCGAACTATTTCCTGAAAGAATGGGTTTACAGATATATCAAGTATCCGCAGAAGGCCGTAGAGAATGGAATACAGGGAAGAGTGCTGGTGGATTTCATTGTTGATGAGAAAGGTAAGGTCACTGATGTCAAGGTCCTGAGGGGTGTTGATCCGTTGTTGGATGAAGAGGCGGTCAGGGTCGTGAGCTCTTCCGTCGATTGGAAGCCTGGTATCGTGAAAGGACAGAAGGTAAAGGCTGAAATATCCCTTTATGTCGAATTCAGATTGGAAAGAAAAAACAAGAGATAAAATGGAATATGATTTCAAGGCCATTGAATCCAAATGGCAGGCTTATTGGGCAGAAAACAAGACTTACAAAGCGGAGAAGCAGGACGGGAAACCGAAATATTATGTGCTGGATATGTTCCCGTATCCTTCAGGCGCGGGCCTTCACGTCGGGCATCCGCTCGGGTATATAGCCAGTGACATATTCTCAAGATACAAGAGACTGAAGGGCTTCAATGTCCTGCACCCGATGGGGTATGATGCATTCGGGCTTCCTGCAGAACAGTATGCAATCCAGACGGGCCAGCATCCGGAGAAGACCACCACCGTCAATATCGCCCGTTACCGCGAGCAATTGGACAGGATAGGATTCTCCTACGACTGGGACAGGGAATTGAGGACTTGTGACCCCGAGTTCTACAAATGGACGCAGTGGGCGTTCCTCAAGATGTTCGACAGCTGGTATGATCCTGATGAGGACAAGGCACGACCTATCTCTGAACTGATTTCGCGTCTTGAGACTACAGGGTATGACGACATTACCGCGGAACGATGGAAATCTGCTTCTGATAAGGAAAAATCCGATATCCTTATGGGCTACAGGATAGCCTATCAGGGTGAAACTTCCGTCAATTGGTGTGAAGGACTCGGTACGGTCCTCGCAAATGACGAAGTAAAGGACGGGCTTTCCGTAAGGGGTGGATTCCCGGTCGAGCAGAAGAAGATGACCCAATGGCAGCTGAGAGTTTCGGCTTATGCAGGACGCCTACTGGACTCACTGGAGAGCTTGGACTGGACGGATTCCCTCAAGGAGATGCAGCGCAACTGGATAGGGAAGTCTGAGGGAACTGAGGTTGTCTTCAATACGATATGTGAAGACAGACAGATGCCTGTCACTATATTTACCACCAGAGTCGATACGATTTTCGGCGTGACTTTTATGGTGCTTGCACCGGAGAGCGAACTGGTTGACCAGCTTACTTCTTCCGGTCAGAAGGAGGCTGTCGAGGCATATCTGAAGGAGGTCAGGAAGAAGACGGAGAGGGAAAGGATATCGGAGACCAAGTCCGTGTCGGGCGTATTCTCCGGATCGTACGGAATCAACCCCCTTACGGGTGAGAAAATACCTATCTGGATTTCGGAATATGTGCTCGCGGGGTACGGAACCGGTGCAATTATGGCAGTGCCGGCGCACGACAGCAGGGATTATGCCTTTGCAAAGAAATTCGGCCTTCCTATAGTCCCGATTATTGAGGGCTGTGACGTCAGTGTCGAAAGTTTTGACGCGAAGGAAGGGAAGATGTGCAACAGCGGGTTCCTTGACGGTCTGGACGTGAAAGATGCGATAGAAAAGGCCAAGGATTATGTGGAAGAGAAGGGACTCGGACGTCGGAAGACAAATTATCGTCTTCGTGATGCAATATTCTCCCGCCAGAGGTATTGGGGCGAACCGTTCCCGATTTATTACAAGGACGGTATCCCGACACCGGTACCAGAGTCCGAATTGCCTTTGAGGCTGCCGGAGATCAGCTCCTACAAACCGACAGGTGAGGCTCCTCTTGCAAGAGCCAAGGACTGGACATACAATGGATATCCGCTCGAGACAAGCACGATGCCGGGATTTGCCGGTTCCAGCGCATATTACCTGCGATATATGGATCCGCACAACGGGGAAGCGCTCGTCGACAGGGAAGTAAATGACTATTGGAGGTCCGTTGACCTTTACATAGGAGGAACAGAGCATGCTACAGGACATCTCATATATTCAAGGTTCTGGAACAAGTTCCTTTTTGACCTCGGTTATGTCTGTGAAGATGAACCTTTCCGCAAGCTGATAAATCAGGGAATGATCCAGGGCCGTTCCAATTTTGTATACAGGATTGTCGGCACGAACAAATTCGTTTCCTGCGGGCTCAAGGACAAGTATGACACCACGGAAATTCACGTGGACATAAATATTGTTCATAACGACAAACTGGATACCGAAGCTTTCAAGGCCTGGAGGCCTGAGTTCGCGGATGCCGAATTCGAGCTTGAGAACGGTGAATACGTCTGCGGGTGGGCAGTTGAGAAGATGAGCAAGAGTATGTTCAACGTCGTCAATCCGGACGATATCTGTGATACGTATGGGGCTGATACCCTGAGACTTTACGAAATGTTCCTCGGCCCTCTGGAGCAGAGCAAGCCTTGGGATACTAAAGGAATCGACGGCGTGAACCGCTTCCTCAAGAAATTCTGGCGTCTTTTCTATGATCACGGACAGTGGATCGTGACTGAAGAGAAGGCTTCTGCGGAGGAACTCAAGTCCCTTCACAAGCTTATCCGCAAGGAACAGGAGGATATAGAAAACTTCTCGTTCAACACGACGATAAGCGCCTTTATGATAGCCCTGAACGAACTTACGGCTCTCAACTGCTCCAAGAGGGAGATACTTGAACCTCTCGTGATTCTGCTCAGCCCGTTTGCTCCTCATATATCCGAGGAACTGTGGCACGCTCTCGGGCATACCGATACTGTAACATATGCGGAGTTCCCTGAGTTCGTGGCTGCTTATGCAGCTGAGGACAGCGTCACTTACCCCGTACAGTTCAATGGAAAGATGCGCTTTACAGTGGATATGCCAAAGAGCGCCTCTCCTGCCGAAGTCGAGGCTGCTGTGAGGGCGATGGATCAGACTTCAAAGTATGTCGGTGAACAGAACATCGTCAAAGTCATTGTAGTTCCCGGGAGAATCATCAACATTGTTTTGAAATGAGTTCAAAAGTAGCCAGAATACTTCTGGAATATGCAATCCTCACAGCGGGATGCTTCATCTTTGCACTGGCCTGGGAGGGTTTCGTTATTCCGAACAATATGTCCAGCGGCGGACTGATGGGACTCTGCACTGTGATTCAGTATGCAACCAACGGAAAACTTGCCGCTTCTATGCTGTATATGGTATTCAATGTGTTCCTCCTGCTTTTCGCATTTATTGCGATGGGTATGGGATTCGGAATCCGTACGATATACTGTATTGCAATGTCAACTGTACTGATGGGAGTTGTGGAAGGGATACCTGTGCTGCACGCCATTCCGGGCGAATTCTTCTACATCAAGGATCCCATCCTGGTTCCTCTGCTTGCCGGTCTGCTCGAAGGCCTGGCGCTGGGTATTGTATTCAAATACCAGGGCAGCACGGGAGGCATGGACATAATTGCGCTTTTTGTGAACAGGCATTGGCCTATTTCCACCGGAACGTTTTTCCTCATCTCTGATTTCATAATCATTACGTCAATCATTTTCCTTCCTGGAAAGATGTTCGGAGATATGCTTTACGGTTACCTTATGATGGGGGCGTCATCTTTTATGATAGACTTCATAACGGTCGGAAGCAAGTCTTCCGTGCAGATTATGGTTTTCTCACAGAATTATGAGACGATAGCCGACCATATCATAAAGGATCTGGACAGAGGGGTTACTCTCGTGCAGGCCCAAGGGTGGTACAGCAAGGAGAACAAGCCCGTCCTTCTCATAGTACTAAGGAAAAAACAGTTGTTTGAGGTTACCAAACTGATCAAGTCCGTCGATCCAAAAGCGTTCGTGTCTGTATCGCAGGCCAGCAGTGTATATGGGGAAGGATTTGAAGAAATAAAAGTAGGTATTACGAAAAGGAAAAAAGATGAAAGAACGGAATCAGACAATCCTGCATAAGACATTTCTTACATCTGTCAAGGAATATTCTCTGATTACTCTGGGAATACTTCTGTATGTGATAGGATGGACGGTGTTCCTGCTGTCCAACAACCTTATCGGTGGTGGCGTCACGGGTATCGCATCCATTATACAGTATGCCACTCACGGTGTCATCAAGGCCGGATATTCTTATTTTGCAATAAATATCATTCTGATATCGGCTGCCATCATCATACTCGGCAAGGGATTCGGCGGGAAAACCATATACGCTACGATCATAGCGTCAATTGGACTTAACGTCTTCCAGGGCTTGATTCCTCAGGATATAGTCCAGGCACTTGCCGTCGATAACGGTAAGCTTATGAGTACGATTATGGGTGGCATCACTGTCGGTGTGGGAATAGGGATGACTATGACACAAGGTGGCAGCACGGGAGGAACGGATATCATTGCCTTGATAGTCAATAAATATCGGAATGTATCTCCTGGCAGGATGATTCTTGCGATGGATGTTTTCATCATCCTGTCCTCTATGCTGGTCCCTTCATACACTCCATCCGGAGACCTTGTGCCTTGGACGGAGAAACTTACCACAGTGGTCTATGGTTTCATATTGGTGGCTGTCTGCAGTACGGTACTGGATATGTATCTTTCCGGCTCCAGACAGTCTGTGCAGCTTTTTATCCTTTCGGAGAAACACGCGGAGATTGCAGATGCAATAACCAACGAACTGCACAGGGGAGTCACGGTGCTGAACGGCAAGGGCTGGTACACCCAAAAAGATACTGAAGTAGTGATGGTGCTGACAAGAAAGTCTGACTTGAATATCTTCCTCCGCTACATCAAGGCTATTGACCCTAATGCATTCCTATCCGTATCTTCGGTGACCGGTGTTTACGGTAAAGGGTTCGACGCGATAAAGAGTCCGAAGGGAAAAAACATAAAAAAATAACAAATTGATTTCAGACCCCCATAATACCTCCCCGTCCCGGTATCAGGACGGGGAGGTATTGTTTATTTTTGCCGGTATGAAAAGAAAAGGAACCAAGACATTTGTCAATTGTCATACGTCCATAAGGATAATGTCATTGGTGACGTTGTCCGGTATGGCAGCCTTCGATATTCATAGCGGAGGCCCGGGATGCCTGAGATGCAGTCTTGCATCTGACCTGTTTGCGTCGATGACAATACTCCTGACCGTGCCGTCAGCCAGAGAGGATTTGAAAGCATCATTTTTCGAGGCCGTGTCCGGCATGACCTTTCTGTTGGCAGTGAAAGTTCTCCATAGTGAGGTTGTCATTCCAGCCTGCTGCCTCGTTATGATAACATTTCTGCTGACGGATACTTCCAGGAAATACCGGCGTATTCGGTCGCTTTTCAGACCGGAATCGATATGGATTGATATAAGTGATTACTCATCTATGCTGTATCGCGTGGTGGTTCTCTCTATAATGTTGATATACAACACTTTGTGTGTCTTGTTTGATTGTGGGGTGATTCCTGCGGCGTTGGCTTCCGTATTGTATGTAATTCTATATGCAAGAGCGTATTCGGGTCATACATTCATGATTCCTGCGAGGATGGAGAAAATGATCCGTGAGATTGCCAGGGGAAATATCAGGGCATACATATCAGATGATCCACAGGAGCAGGACCGGATCACGACCTTGTATGGAAAAGTGTTGCATTATATGGAGACAAGGCAGCCTTTCTTGAATGACCAGTTTGATATCAATGATCTGGCTGCCGCCGTATATACCAACCGTGCCTATCTTTCGCGGGCGATAAACTTGTGCTCGGGCAGGAATTTCCGGCAGTTCGTCAATTATTATCGGGTGAATTATGCCCTTGAACTATTGGAGAAGGACCTGAGGCTGAAAGTGGTGGAACTCGCTGTGATGTCCGGATTCCATTCTGTCGTAACCTTCAATATGGCTTTCAAACTGAATATGCACGAGACCCCGAGTGACTATATTCAGAGAATGAAGGTCAACCGTTTGCGACTCCCTTCCAGTCCGCAGGGACAGGAGCAGTGATATCGATGTCAATTTTTTGCACCGGATGTACGAACCTGATGTTGTGTGCGTGAAGGCAGATTCCTCCGTCCGGGTTAGACCTCGGTGCACCATATTTCAGGTCTCCCTTGATGCAGCATCCCATATGGCTTAACTGGCATCTGATCTGATGATGTCTGCCGGTGAGCAGTTCAACTTCCAGGAGATGATATCTCTGGGTGCTGTACAGATACTTATAATTCAGCTTGGCTAGCTTCGCTCCTTCCTTCTTGCCGGACACGAAAGATTTGTTCTGCTTCTCGTTGCGTACAAGCCAGTCTTCGAGATGACCTTCAGGGTTCTCAGGCTTGTTGCAGCAGAGCGCCCAGTATGTCTTGTGAACCTCGGAGTCACGGAACATCGCCGTCATCCTTTCAAGAGCCTTGCTGGTCTTTGCAAGGATACAGATTCCGCTTACGGGCCTGTCAAGACGATGCGGAATGCCCATAAATACCTTGCCGGGCTTTTCGTCTCTCTGTGCAATGAAGGCCTTGTAGCTCTCAGCAAGGCATTCGTCACCGGTTTTGTCTCCCTGCGTTATTTCTCCGACTTTTTTGTTGACGATAAGCAGATGGTTGTCCTCGTACAGTATCCTGGACGAGAGGTCATCGAATTCCTGCTGATTCAACTGACGATATTCCATATCGCAAAAATAAAAAAAAGTCCGGGTACTTCACTGACAAAATGTCATAAATGATGCAGTGGCACAGGATTGGTTGTAGGTGAATCGCCGTTGAGGCAGAAAACTGAAAAATATAAACATTACAATATTATGGGAAAAATTATCGGAATAGACCTGGGAACAACCAATTCCTGCGTCGCAGTGATGGAAGGCAATCAGCCTACAGTCATTATCAATGAAGAAGGTGCACGTACCACTCCTTCCGTAGTAGCTTTTACGGATGGCGGTGAGCGTAAGGTCGGCAGCCCGGCCAAGCGTCAGGCCATAACGAATCCTAACAATACTGTATTCTCCATCAAGAGATTCATGGGTGAGACTTATGATCAGACTTCCAAGGAGGTATCACGTATGCCGTACAAGGTTGTCAAGGGTGAGAACAATACTCCTCGTGTAGATATCAACGGAAGACTTTACAGCCCTCAGGAGATTTCAGCTATTATCCTTCAGAAGATGAAGAAAATTGCCGAAGATTATCTCCGCCAGGATGTAACTGAGGCCGTCATCACGGTCCCTGCATATTTCTCCGATTCGCAGCGTCAGGCTACTAAGGAGGCCGGAAAGATCGCAGGTCTTGACGTGAAGCGTATCATCAATGAGCCTACTGCGGCTGCCCTTGCATACGGTCTCGACAAGAAGAACAAGAATATGAAAGTCGCTGTCTATGACCTTGGCGGAGGTACATTTGATATTTCCATTCTCGAACTTGGGGACGGCGTTTTCGAAGTGAAGTCAACCAACGGTGATACACATCTCGGAGGAGACGATTTCGACCAGGTGATTATCGACTGGCTCGCTTCTGAGTTCTCATCAGAGAATGGCGGAATGGACCTCAAGAAGGATCCTATGGCCCTTCAGAGACTCAAGGAAGCTGCCGAGAAAGCAAAAATCGAGCTTTCAAACAATACATCCACGGAGATCAACCTGCCATATATCACGGCAGTTGACGGAATGCCTAAGCACCTCGTGAAGAGCCTTACAAGGGCCAAGTTCGAGGGACTTTGCGACGACCTCTTCCGCCGCTCCATCGAGCCGTGCCGCAAGGCCCTCGAGGATGCACACCTCTCTGCTTCACAGATTGACGAGGTTCTCCTGGTCGGTGGATCCACACGTATCCCTAAGGTGCAGGAGATGGTTAAGGAGTTCTTCGGAAAGGAACCTAACAAGAGCGTCAATCCTGACGAAGTCGTAGCTATCGGTGCTTCAATCCAGGGCGGCGTCCTTGCTGGAGACGTCAAGGATGTCCTTCTGCTCGATGTCACTCCGCTCAGCCTGGGTATCGAGACGCTCGGCGGCGTTATGACAAAGCTTATCGAGAGCAACACCACCATTCCGGTTCACAAGGACCAGGTGTTCTCAACTGCAGCTGACAATCAGCCATCAGTAGAGATCCGTGTGCTTCAGGGTGAGCGTCCTATGGCCAAAGACAACAAGCAGATCGGTGTATTCCATCTTGACGGGATTGCCCCTGCTCCACGCGGAATACCTCAGATTGAAGTCAGCTTCGATATCGATACTAACGGTATCCTCAGTGTTTCCGCAAAGGACAAGGCTACCGGCAAGGAACAGCACATCCGCATTGAGGCTTCATCAGGCCTGAGCGACGAGGAGATTCAGAGGATGCGCGACGAAGCCAAGGCGAACGAAGAGGCGGACAAGGCCGAGAAGGAAAGGGTTGACAAGGTCAATAATGCCGATGCAATGGTATTCCAGACCGAGAAAAACCTCAAGGAATACGGAGACAAGATCCCTGTAGACAAGAAGTCGGCAATCGAGACAGCTTGCGCGGAACTCAAGAAGGCCGTCGAGTCCAAGGACCTCGCCGCAATCGACAAGAGTAACGCTGACCTTGAAGCTGCCTGGCATGCCGCTTCCGAGGATATGGCGAAAGCCGCCCAAGGTGGTCCTCAGGGCCCTCAGGGGCCGCAGGCCGGACCTCAGGGACCTCAGCCTGACTACGGTACGGACAATCAGGGTCCTGACCAGCAGTAAAATCCTTGTCATATAGTATAAATTGCCCGGAGATTATCGTCTTCCGGGTAATTTTATTATTTTTACGCAAAACCAACCACGAAATTCCATATGAAGAATTCCCTTTTTGTAGCGGTGGCTGTCCTGATAGCCGCTTTATCCTGCGCCAGACCACAGAAATCACCACAGGAACTCCTTACTGTAAATGATGAACGCATAGATGAGATAATCTCGACAATGACGCTCGAAGAGAAGGTGGAGATGCTCCATAGCAAGACTATTATGTCTTCCGCCGGTATAGAACGTCTCGGCATTCAGGAAATAAGGTACGCTGACGGTCCGTTCGGCATAAGGGAGGAGTTGGGTGACGGGTTCCGGCCGCTTGGATGGGACAAGGACTATGCTACATATTTCCCTACGGGGTCTGCCCTAGCCGCTACCTGGTCGGAGGAGATGGCCTATCTTTATGGAACCGGAATGGGACGGGAAGGAAGGCTTCGTGGAAAGGACATCATCCTCGGTCCGGCCATCAATATCCAACGGATACCTACCGGAGGCCGCAGCTATGAATATCTGAGCGAAGATCCATATCTCAGTGCAAGGCTCACGGTCGGTTATACAAAGGGTGCGCAGGATGCAGGTACGGCAGTGTGCCTGAAGCATTTTGCTGTGAATAACCAGGAACTCAACCGTGGTTGGGTGAATGCTGTAGTTGATGAAAGGACATTGCGTGAGATATACTTGAAGCCATTCCAGGCAGGTGTGGAAGAAGGTGGAGCCATGGCCGTGATGACGGCGTACAACAAGGTCAACGGCACGTATTGTTCGGAGAACGCCCATTTGAACAACGAGATTCTCCGTGGTGAATGGGGTTTCAAGGGCCTCACCGTATCGGACTGGGGAGGAACCCACAGTACTATGGGGGCGGCTCTCGGAGGGCTGGACGTGCAGATGACAGGAGACAATTACCTCGGACCTGCGCTTATTGACTCGGTGCGTTGTGGAGCAGTTCCGGAGAGCGTGGTGGATGACAAGGTCAGAGAGATTCTCAGGGTAAGGTTTGCAGTCCAGGCTATTCCTGAAGATGTGGCGAACACGGAGATGACATCGCAGCCAGAACAGCAGCGGATAGCATATGAGATAGCCTCAAAATCCATAGTCCTCTTGAAGAATGACGAAGGAATCCTTCCGTTGAAGGGGGGCAGGATCGCTGTAATAGGGCCCGATGCTGAACTGAAGACTGCTCAGGGCGGTGTCGGTGCGGGTGTCAAGACTCCGTACGAGGTTACCGTGCTTCAGGGACTTGTGGATCGTGCCGTTGATTGTGAAATCGTTTACAGCACCGATGATGCTTCCGTGGCTGAGGGTGCGGACGCTGTGATTTTTGTGGGCGGTACCAACAGGGAAATAGAGAGCGAAGGACGCGACAGGAATGATATTTTCCTTCCAGAAGGTCAAGAAAGCCTTCTGGAGGCCATCGCAGCCATCAACCCTAATATCATATCAGTTATCCTTTCCGGAGGCGCCTGTGACCTTAGAAAGGTCGAACCATTGAGCAGGGCCCTCGTGCAGGGATGGTGGAACGGAATGGAGGGTGGCCATGCGATGGCTGACGTGCTTTTCGGCAATATCGCTCCATCGGGTAAGTTGCCGTTTACATTCCCGGTAAAGCTGGAGGATTCTCCTGCGTACGCTCTGGGCAATTATCCGCAGCTGGCACCGGAAGGCGCCGACCTGTTCTCGATGATGTTCCGCTCCGACCGCAAGGAGGGAAGGGGAGAGCGTGGTGCAGTGTGGAGTCCGGAAGCCCACTATACGGAAGGACAATATGTTGGATACCGCTGGTACGATACCAGAAATGTCCCTGTGATGTTTGCATTCGGACACGGACTGTCCTACGTTGACTTCGAATATTCGGATCTCAAGGTCTCCCGCCGCTCTGATTGTGTTGAAGTATGTTTCAAGGTCAGGAATGCTGGAGATATGACGGCAGAAGAAGTGGCCCAAGTCTATGTGCACAGAGTGAATTCTGCCGTTGAATGGCCAGAGAAGGAACTCAAGGGATTCAGCAGAGTGAGCGTGAATGCCGGAACTTCCAAGAAAGTGAAGATATCCATACCTCTCTCGGAACTCCGTTATTGGGATACAGAATCCGGCAGCTGGCAGAATGATGACAGCGACCTGGAGATTCTAGCCGGAAGCGCCTCCGACGATATCCGTCTCAGCGCTTCCCTGGAGTAGAATTCTTATTTGATGATGATCTGCTCGCCGAGGACCAGCTTGTCTCCGCTGTCATCAACTGTCCAGAGTTGAGGCTTGCGTGGACCGTTTCCTTCGACGTGGTGAACTATGTATCTGAGTTCTCCCTCAAATGTCCTGAAAAGCATTCCGTGTCCCGAATTGTTGGCGAGGAACGGTTCAGGTTCCTGTACCCAAGGTCCGGCGATTGTGCCTGACTCTGAGTAGCAGACTGCCTGAAGATAGCGCTCCTTCCCCCAAGTGGCCCAAAGCATACCGAGCTTGCCTGTCTGTGTACGGAACATTTGAGGACCGTCAGTAACCCAACCCGGCATCTTCAGTCCGAAGGTCGCTTCGCCGAGGCTGTTCATTTCACCGCAGGAAGGGTTCTCTGAAGCGCGGAACATGCAAATTGGCTTGGAAATGGTCTTTTTGAGGTCCGGAGAAAGCTCAACGTACTCCATCGTCCCGTCGATGAGCTGTGTCCACTCGTGTACATATACCATATAGATTTTGCCGTCCTCCTGATAAAGCGTACCGTCTATACAGTCATCCTCCCGAGGCTGGAAGTTGTGGTCCGGATTCTCGTCGTACACTTCATACGGGCCCTCTACGTTTGCAGAGCGGAGAAGCACGGTCTGGTTATGAGGTACGTTATATCGTCTCGGAACCTGCTGTATGAGATCACTGTGGTCGCTCCAGGTGCCGGCGTAATAGTAATAGCCACCGACCTTGTGAATCTCAGCCGCAGCGGCGAAACCGGCTCTTTCCATCCAAGTACCCTTCAGATTCACTATATTGTAAGGTCCCTCCCACATAATGAGGTCCTTGCTCTTGTACATACGGCCGCCTGATGATGTCAGGTAATATGTCTTTGTCTCGTGGTCGGCATAGATATAAGGATCGGACATTGAAAGATCGTTGAAATGTACGGTGCGTATCCTGTTCATCTCGGCCATGCGCGCTCTCATCGCAGCATTTGCGGCTGCAGTGTCTTTAGGAGAGAGGGCAAAGGCCGATCCTCCGAAATTCTTCTGTCCGGGATTTGCCAAAGGAGCCTGCTCTCCCGGCTGTATTACAGGGTGGTCTGTGCCTGAGGTCTGTGCATAAATGGATGCAGGACATCCTGCCAGGATGATTGCTGCAAGAGCATACAGTGTTGATTTGATGTGGTTCATATAAATAGAAAATAATAATGTTCCGCATCAAATATAATCAAAAAATCAGGCGTCCCCAAAGGAGACGCCTGAAATTATAGTGTATTACTAATCTACTTTAGATTATTTCCAACCGAGGACATCCTGGATGTTAGGGTTAGCAACCTTGACGTCACGAGGGAATGGGAAGTACTCGTGCTTGCCGGTCTGGAACTTCTCATAGTGAGCCTGAACATACTTAACAGTCAGTTTGTGCTCTGCTGCTCC
>JAZUKB010000023.1:0-33822 GCA_045643085.1 Candidatus Cryptobacteroides sp. | reverse complement strand
GTGGTCTGAGAAGTTGGCCTCACCGATGGCGAAAAGTCCCGGAATCGTGGTCTGAAGATCATAGTCAACCCAGATACCTCCCATTGTGTAGTGGATTGCTGGGTATATCATCATAGGCTCTTTCCAAGGTGAAGAAGCTGTGATCTTCTCATACATATCGAAAAGATTTCCATATCTCTCGGCAACCTTCTGGTGACCAAGTCTCTGAATAGCTTCTGAGAAATCAAGGAAAACGGCTTTTCCAGTCTCGTTTACACCAAAGCCTGCATCACAGCGCTCCTTGGCTGCACGTGAAGCGACATCACGAGGAACAAGATTTCCGAATGCAGGATATCTGCGCTCGAGATAATAATCACGATCTTCCTCTGCTATCTGGGAAGGCATTATCTGATGCTTGCGGAGTTTCTCAACATCCTCAAGTTTCTTTGGAACCCAGATACGTCCGTCATTTCTCAATGACTCGGACATAAGGGTAAGCTTACACTGCTGGTCTCCGTGTACAGGGATACAGGTAGGATGTATCTGTGCAAAGCAAGGATTGGCGAAAAACGCTCCCTTCTTGTAGCACTGCATGGCAGCGGAGCCGTTGCTGTTCATAGCATTGGTAGAAAGGAAATATGTATTTCCATAACCTCCGGTAGCTATGATTACGGCGTGTGCACCAAAACTTTCAATCTCTCCTGTCACAAGGTTTCTTGTAACGATACCCTTGGCCTCACCATTCACAACTACGAGATCAAGCATTTCGTGACGAGGATAAGACTTGACAGTACCTGCCGCAATCTCCTTGTTGAGAGAAGCGTATGCACCGAGAAGAAGCTGCTGTCCGGTTTGACCCCTTGCATAGAAAGTACGGCTTACCTGCACTCCACCGAATGAACGGTTTGCAAGATATCCGCCGTATTCACGGGCAAAAGGAATACCCTGGGCAACACACTGGTCAATGATAGCGGCGCTCACTTCAGCAAGCCTGTATACATTGGCTTCACGTGCGCGGTAGTCACCTCCCTTGATAGTATCATAGAACAGACGATAGATTGAATCATTGTCGTTCTGATAATTCTTCGCAGCATTTATTCCTCCCTGAGCAGCAATAGAATGGGCTCTTCTAGGAGAATCGCTGATACAGAAAATCTTTACATTATATCCGAGCTCTCCAAGGCTTGCTGCTGCGGAAGCACCACCAAGACCTGTACCAACTACAATAATTTCAAGTTTTCTTTTGTTGTTAGGACTGACTAGATGAATCTCTGACTTACGCTTTGTCCATTTTTGTTCGAGCGGTCCGTCAGGAATCTTTGAAATTAATTTATCGGCCATTTATATTTATTTTAAGTATTTCAGATTAGAATGCAATTTTAGTCATTTTTAGCCAAACTAAAAAGCGAGTTTTCCTCTTCAGGCATATAATTATCCAATCCAAGATGTTTATAAGCCAATTCTGTCACTATTCTTCCTCTCTGTGTACGGACAAGAAAACCCTCTTTTATCAAGAAAGGCTCATATACCTCTTCAAAAGTCCCCTGATCTTCACTTATAGCAGTAGCTATCGTATTTGCACCGACAGGACCTCCCTTGAATGTGGTTATAATCGTACGTAATATCTTATTGTCTATAGAATCAAGACCTCTTGTATCAATATTCAGCTTATCAAGTGCATATCTGGCAATTTTGAGATCTATTCTACCATCACCTACTACCTGAGCAAAATCCCTCACCCTTTTCAAAAGAGCATTAGAAACTCGAGGTGTTCCTCTACTCCTGAGAGCTATTTCACGTGCTGCATCTTCATCTATCCCAATATTCAGTATACCTGCACTTCTCTTAACAATCTTTATAAGCTCTTCAGTATCATAATATTCCAATCCGCAGTTTATACTGAACCTCTCTCTCAAAGGAGCTGTCAGAAGTCCGCTTCTTGTAGTCGCTCCAACAAGTGTAAAAGGATTCAAAGATATTCTGACTGACCTTGCTCCTGGTCCTTTATCTATCATTATATCTATCACATAATCCTCCATTGCGGAATAAAGATATTCTTCTACTTCCGGTGAAAGTCTGTGTATCTCATCAATAAAAAGAACATCTCCAGTTTCAAGTGAAGTCAAAAGACCTGCAAGATCACCAGGCCTGTCGAGTACAGGACCGGAAGTGACCTTCATATTTACTCCCATTTCATTGGCAATAATATGTGCAAGAGTAGTCTTTCCCAGACCCGGAGGACCATGAAAAAGAACGTGATCAAGAGCCTCTCCCCTTAACTTTGCAGCCTGGATATAAACCCTCAGGTTTGAGACGGTTTCTCCCTGACCAGTAAAATCTTCAAGTTCCCTCGGCCTTATTATTCCGTCCAATTTCTTATCTTTGTCCTCGATTGAATTATGCGGGTTGAATTCGGACATATTGAGATTTCAGATAAATTCAATTACAAATATAGTTGTTTTATTTATTTAATATGTTGTTTTTGTTACCACTGTCAATATGTTGGTAACTTTTACAAATAATTAATAATCAATAAATTATAATAACTGATTTTTGTTGATAAATCTGTTGTTTCATTTGTTGTTCCGCTGTTGATAACTCATCGATTCATAATATTCACTTTTGAAAAGGATTTCTAAACATTGTTTTGAACCCCTTTTCAACAATGTAAGTGAAATAAATGTTAATAAGTTCAAGTTCCTGCAGTATACTTGACGACAGAATAAAATCAGGCAAGGATGTATTCTGCCGTGGATTGTTTCTGTCAGCCAGGTGGTTCGTACTGAGCAGGGTAGCAAAAAGTGGAATACATCTGATAGTGCTGCCTGATAAGGAATCAGCCGAATATTGTTCATCTGACCTCTATAATCTTATTGACGGTGACAAGATATTCTTTCTTCCATCATCAGGAAAAGGCATAGAGAGGAGCAACTATAAATCCTCGCTTGGAGTACAGAGGACTGCAGCAATTCAGAAGATACTGGATTTCAATAGGGGGGAATTCGTTGTAATCGTATCCTATCCTGAAGCTCTTGAAGAAAGAATACCGGTAAAAAAGTCAATAAAGGAATCTATCATAAGGATATCTTCAGGTGAGGAATATACATATGAAGAATTGGTAGAAAAACTCGGGAACGCAGGTTTTGAAAGGGTTGATTTCGTTTCTTCTCCGGGACAGTTTGCGGTGAGAGGATCGATAATCGACATATTCTCATATTCAGACAACAATCCCGTCAGGCTTTCATTCTGGGGAAGGGAACTAGAGAAAATACAATTTTTCGACTGCAATACCCAGCTTTCAAAGGATGAGGTGAAAGAGGCTGAAATTTTACCCGAACTGGTATCAGATGAGGGTGATTCAAGTGACAGTATATCCGATATTCTTCCTGTGTCATGCAGGATATGGCTTGACTCATCTGATATGTACAGGGAAAGAGAATTTTTCAAAGGATTGTCTCATTTCCAGAAAATATATATTGATACGCCCGTTGAGGCTGATAAGGATGAAGCTGTCCGTTTCAATATATCCCCGCAGCCTAGTTTCAACAAGAATTTTGAACTGCTTACCGAGGACATAAGAACACGTATCGAGTCCGGATACAAAGTATGTATCTATGGCGAGAAGGAATCTCAGCTTGAAAGGCTGAAATCAATATTTTCCCAGAATGGGGGAATAATGCCTGAATTCTCACCAGGTATGAACATCCATAGCGGATTTATTGATTCCGACGACAAGGTTTGCTGTTATTCTGATCACGAAATATTCGACAGATTCCACAGGGTCAGCATACGACGGACGGTTGAGAAGACTGAACAGCTGACTCTGAATGACCTCAATTCTTTCAATATCGGTGATTATGTGGTGCATATCGATCACGGAATAGGTGTGTTCGGAGGACTGGTCAGGATACGTGATGATTTCGGTAGGATGAAGGAGGTCGTAAAACTGACATATAAGGACGGTGATGTTGTCTTTGTTTCAGTACACGCACTTCACAAGATATCCCGTTTCCGTTCACGTGACGGAGAAGCTCCGAAGATCAACAAGCTCGGATCGCGTACCTGGCTTACCTTGAAAGCAGGAGCGAAGTCAAAGGTCAAGGATATAGCGAAGGATCTCATACAGTTGTATGCCAAGAGACGTGCATCCAAGGGATTCGCATTCTCCAGGGACACTTATCTCCAGGAAGAATTGGAATCTTCCTTCATGTATGAGGACACTCCGGATCAGGAAGCTGCGACGATTGCCGTAAAAAGGGATATGGAAGACAGCTGTCCGATGGACAGGCTGATATGCGGTGATGTGGGTTTCGGAAAGACAGAGATAGCCATACGCGCCGCGTTCAAGGCCGTAAGTGACAGCAAGCAGGTTGCAGTGCTTGTCCCTACTACGATTCTGGCTCTCCAGCATTATAATACTTTCAAGGAAAGGCTCAAGGATTTCCCTTGCAATATCGATTATATCAGCAGGTTGCGTACAGCAAAGGAAGTGTCTGACATCAAAGAGCGTCTCAAAGAAGGAGGTATCGACATTATAATCGGAACCCATAAGATACTTGGAGGCTCTGTGGAGTTCAAGGATCTCGGATTGCTTATCATAGACGAGGAACAGAAATTCGGAGTAAGCGCGAAAGAAAAACTGAGGCAGCTGAAGGCTTCCGTCGATACTCTTACGCTTACTGCCACCCCGATACCGCGAACGCTCCAGTTCTCTCTCCTCGGAGCGAGGGACCTGAGCATAATAAATACCCCTCCGCAAAACAGGATTCCCGTCCAGACAGAAATAATCCTTTTCAACGAGAAGGAAATTCGCAGTATAATAGAATATGAATTGAACCGTGGAGGACAGGTATTCTTCCTGCACAACAAGGTTGAGGAACTCGGGTCTATAGAGGATATCCTTCATCGGCTTATTCCTGATATGAAGATTTGCGTGGCACACGGACAGATGGAGTCCAAGGAACTTGAAAACAAGATGCTCGAATTCATCAGAGGCGATTATGACCTTCTTCTGTGCACCACGATAATCGAGAACGGTCTTGACATCCCGAATGCCAACACGATAATCATAAATCAGGCACAGAATATCGGACTCAGTGACCTTCACCAGCTCAGAGGCAGGGTAGGAAGATCAAACAGGAAAGCTTTCTGTTACCTCATCGTTCCTCCTCTTGTAAGTATTACCGATGATGCCAGACGCAGGTTGAAGGCGATAGAGGAATTCTCCGACCTCGGAAGCGGATTCAACATAGCGATGCAGGATCTTGACATAAGGGGTGCCGGAAACCTGCTCGGAGCGGAGCAGAGCGGCTTCATACTTGAAATGGGATTCGAGGCATATCAGAAGATACTGTCAGAGGCAATGGAGGAACTTGGAGTGGAAACCGGATTGTCCGACAGGCACACGCGGCACACTTATGTGGAGGACTGTACGATAGAGACTGACCAGCAGGCGATGATTCCTGATGAATACATCGATATAACTGCCGAGAAGATAAGGATATACAAACAGCTTGACTCGATGGTCAATGACAAGGCTCTGGATTCCCTGAGAAATCAGTTGAAGGACAGATTCGGAACATTGCCTCAGGAAGTCGAGAACCTGTTTGCCGTAGTCAGGATAAGGAACCTTGGAGCGTCGCTCGGTTTTGAAAAAATCATCATTAAGAACGGGATGTTCATCGCTTTCTTCGTCACCAACAGGATGACAGGATACTTTGAGTCGGATCTTTTCGCCTCCGTGCTGCAGAAGATCAACGAGCATCCTGAATTTGCACTGAAACAGGCGGATGACAAATTGAAAATAGTGACCAGAGGGGTTGACAATATGGAAAAAGCCCTTATGACGCTGAGAAAGTTACAATAAAATCATTAAATTTGTAACCTTTCATCACTACTATGGCGAATCTGCTGGTTGAAATAGGCAATACTGCCTTGAAGGCTGCCTGGTCCGAGGGATCCACCCTCGGGAAGACTTTCAGGTACCAGGGGGAGAAGGTGATTGAGTATATCCTTTCACTGGTTGAGAAGGACAGGCCGGAAGTGATGGCTCTGGCATCGTCCAGAGAAATATTGCCTGAGGAGGAAGAGACTCTCAGGGGAAGGTGTTCCCATCTTATGATAATGGATGGTGTCCACTCGGATTTTCTTTACAGATATTCCCTGCCTGAGTATCTGACCTATGACAGGGCGGCTTCCATAGTTGCCGCCAGGTTTCTTTTCAAGAACAAGCCTTGTTCGATATTCGATTTCGGAACTACTCTTACCGTGGATTTTCTGGATGCCGGTGGAAATTATCTCGGAGGAAATATTTCGCCGGGATGCAGGACCAGATTCAAGTCGCTCAACAGGTATGCCAGGTCGCTTCCTATAGTGAATACGCCTGTCACTCCCGTAGGAAAAGGCAACTCTCTGGAGTCTTCCGTGGGTGCCGGAGTTATTACAGGCATAATGTTTGAAATTGAAGGTTATGCAAGACTTCATCCGGACAATATCATGATATTTACCGGTGGAGACGCAATATATTTTGCAAAGAGAATGAAAAACTCCATCTTTGTGGTTTGCAATCTTGTATTGATGGGGTTGGCACTGATGACTGATGACTATGTCAGGAAATATTTGTAGGAAAGTTGCAGTTGCTGTATGCGTGCTGCTTGGGGTTTCTCTGACGGCGAAAGCTGACGGGGGCACCTATGCCAGCAATACCCCATACTCGATATTCGGCATAGGAGATCTTATGCGCGGAGGAAGTGCATATACCAAGACGATGGGTGGTGTCGGAATAGGCACAAGATCCAACCATTTCATCAATCCTCTCAATCCTGCAGCCGTTACGGCAAGGGATTCACTGTCCCTGATGATAGATTATTCGATGTACGAGGACAACAAGTTCTTCAGCGAGGGAAGCAAAAGGTCGGTGAGCAATACGTTCAATATCGGTGACCTCATCGTATCATTCCCTATATACAAGAGCCTGTCAATGATGGTTGGCGTGTTGCCGTACAGTGGAATGGGTTTCAGGTACAGTGATTCATATGACGGATTGAGCGATGATGTCATACTCAATACCGGAAGTGTCACCTACTCGGCCATAGGACAGGGTGGAATGTACCAGCTTTTCGGCGCATTGGGTGTATCCTTCTTCGACAAACTGTCCCTGGGCGCCCAGTACAATTTCTATTTCGGAGACATAGACAAGGGCTACATCCAGACTGTGTCAAGTTCCACGGCACAAGGACTGGACAGGAATTATGACGTATTGCTTAACGGGGGATCGTTCAAGTTCGGATTTCAGTATGAGCAGCCGATAGGGAACAACAAGCTTTGTATCGGTGCCACATATTCCCTGAAGGCAAGGCTGAAAGGGTACGTCACTGATATATGGAAGTCGGAGGTTGACACTTTCTCTTTTGACAGCGGGTTGAGCATTCCGGAGGAAATAGGCGTCGGTGTCTCTTTCAGGGGTGGCGAGACCTGGATGGTGGCATTTGATTATACGCGGTCAGACTGGAGAGGCTCGGGATTTGACAAGTATGATTTCTTCAAAGCCAGTAAGGGATTCGCGCCAAGCACTACGGAAGACTTCAGACTTGGGTTTGAGATATTGCCCAACAGGAGTGATATAAGATACTATTTCAAGAGGTGCTACTATCGTGCCGGAGCCTATTACAGGAAAGATTATTTTACGTTCAACGGCCACAATATCACATCCTTTGGCTTGACACTCGGCACAACGCTCCCGGTTTTCCGATGGTACAACGGATTGACCCTCGGTATGGAGATTGGCCAGCGTGGTACGATGCAGAACAATCTTATCAAAGAAAACTACATAAACTTCTCAATCGGGCTCAATTTGTTTGATATCTGGTTCCAGAAGCCTCGTTACGAATAACAAACAATTATCGCGATATGAAAAAAATAACACTGGCAATTCTTACAATTGCAATGGCGCTGACAGGAACGAAGCTTTCGGCGCAGGGTAAATTCGGTGCTGACAGCGCAGAATGTATCAAGTATCTTTCTTATTACAGTGAGTATTACAAGCAGAAAAGCTACGACGAAGCCATCCCTAGCTGGAGAGAGGCTTATCGCCTTTGTCCTCCTACGGCCAGGCAGAGCGTCCTTATCGACGGAACCACTCTCATACGTCGCCTCATTACCAAGAATTCATCAAATGCCGCATATAAGGCAGCTTTGGTAGATACACTGCTTACACTCCACGATCTTCGTGTCCAGTATTATCCTAATTACGCCACAACAGCGCTCAACAATAAGGGTCTTGATGCCGCAAACTACATCAAGGACAATCCTGAGAGGGTTTACAACATCCTCAATGAGATTATTGAGGCCAACAAGGAAGAGACCAAGTCAAGCATATTCATCAACAACTTCAACGCTGCTGTGGAGTTGTACCAGAACGACAAGATGGGTGCTGAGGACGTGATTGCAGCATACCAGAGGAACATCGGTCTCCTCGACAATGCTCCGGCCAAAACGGATGCCGACAAGGAGGCCAACAAGAAGGTGCGTACCGATCTCGAATCACTGTTCATCACAAGCAGGGTTGCAAGTTGCGACAATCTGCTCGCTCTTTTCACTCCGCGTTATGACGCCAATCCTAACGACCTCGACATTGCCACCAATATCGTGAAGATGATGAGTATGACGGAAGGCTGTACCGACAACGAACTTTTCCTGAAGGCCGCTACAACTATGTACAAGCTTGATCCTTCACATACTTCGGCATACTTCCTGTTCAGGCTCAATGCCGGAAGGAACAATGTCAGCGATGCAGTCAACTATATGGAGGAGGCAATCGCATATCCGGAGTCAGACAGTGCCAAGGATGCTGAATACTATTATGAGCTTGCAACGTTCTGCTACAAGCAGGGTCGCAATGCAAAGGCTTATGAGAGTGCACGTAAGGCGGCAGAGCTTGACCAGGAACTTGCAGGCAAGTGCTATTTCCTCATCGCCAATATCTGGGGCGCAACCAACTGTGGTGGAGACGAGATATCAAGAAGGGCACCTTATTGGGTAGCGGTTGACTACCTCATCAAGGCAAGAAATGCCGATGCATCCTTGGCAGAAGAAGCCGGAAGGATGATAGGACAGTACTCAAAGTATTATCCTGAGACTGCAGAGGCATTTATGTATGACCTTACCGACGGACAGTCTTATCAGGTGGTATGCAACGGAATGAGCGCAGTCACCACCGTCAGGACACAGAAATAATTTGAGCAAGGGGATAAATATCATCAATATGCTGGCAATCACTTCAGTGGTTGCCAGCATTGTCGTTTCCTGTGGTGGAAGATTGAAGCAGGCCGACAGCCTTGACTTGAGCAACACGCCGCTTTCTGCAGTGGATGATATGTTCGCCGTACAGACCGAAAACGGGCGTATCACGCAAAGAGTGGAGGCCAGGAGGATGGAAAGTTATGACAACGATACGTGCAAGACGGACCTTTTCCCGGAAGGATTGTCAGTGTATTCATATACCCCTGGCGGAGAGCTGGAGACCGTACTTGTTTCGGATGTAGCCAGGCACGTGACCAGTAAGAAAAGATATGGCGACGAGATATGGGAGGCTTTCGGCAACGTGGTCGTCCACAATGTCATCAAGCAGCAGACCATGGAAACGGACACAATATATTGGGACAGGACGCTGAAGGAAATATATACGGATTGCTATGTCAAGATGTATTCTCCCGACGGCTTCATGCAGGGATACGGCATGCGTTCGGACGAAAGGGCCCGCAATGCAGTGCTGAACAGGCCTTTCAACAATTACAGCGTGGTTGAGAAGGATACGACAGTGATTGTCATCGATTCTGTCAATTTTATAGGCCCATTCCTCAAAAAGTAATGCAGTTTCATAGAAAATTACTATCTTCGCACCCCAAATCGATTATTAATTAAAAATATACAACAATGGCGGTTCTTCAAAAAATTCGCGTAAAGTTCGGCGTTTTGATTTCAGTTATCATTGCACTCGCCCTTCTTTCATTCATTATTGATCCAAGCACATTGGAGTCTGCGCTCAATTCAATGTCGTCAAAGTATGATGTCGGCAGGATCGCAGGCAAGAGTGTGTCTTATACAGATTTCCTCGAAGACGTGGAGAGATACACGAGGATCAACGAAATCATAACTGGTTCTTCTGTTCAGAATGAGCAGACACAGCAGCAGATCCGTGACGCTGCCTGGCAGGAACTCGTAGACAAGTATATGTTCATCAAGAACGCAAAGGCGGCGGGAATCAACGTCGGCGATGATGAGATTGTCGACCTTACTTCAGGTGATAACGTTTCTTCTGTCATTTCACAGAATCCTATGTTCCTTGACGAGTCCGGCGTCTTCTCTGTCGACAATCTCGTGGATTTCATCCAGGCTATCGACAGCGACCAGACAGGACAGCTCAGGCTTTATTGGAACTACATCCAGAATTCTATCTACACTCAGGAATTCTACGCAAAATACGGTTCGCTCTTCGTGAACAGCAATTACGCGAATGCCTTGATGCTCAACGATGACATTGCTCAGAACAATACCACAGCTGATGTCAGCTATGTGTCCAGGGCTTTCAATTATGTTCCGGATTCAACAATCGTCGTTTCAAGCGATGAGATAAGGAACTATTACAAATCGCACAAGGATTTCTACAAACAGAACGCAAGCAGGGATATCGAGTATGTAGTCTTTGAGGTTGTCCCTTCAGAGTCCGACATTGCTGCTACAAATGACGATATGGCTGCCGTTTATGAGGAATTTGCCACGACAGAAAATATGAAGAACTTCCTCGTGAGGAATTCAGACAGGGCGCTCAGCTCATATTGGTACAAGGACGGCGAGCTTACCAGCATATCAAGCGGCGTAAGCGAGTTCGTGGATGCCAACGGTGTCGGTGCAGTTTCTCCGATCATCCAGGAAGGCAATACATTCTATGCTGTAAAGGTTATGGACCAGGCTCAGCTTCCTGACCAGATTACCGTAAGGGTGATTTCTGCAAAGGACGCTGCCAGTGTTGATGACGTGCTTGCAGAGCTCAGGCTTGCAGAACCTATGACAATGACTCAGACTTATATCATCCCTGGTTGCGAGGGTCTGTTTGCCGCAAAGCTCAATGAGCCTCAGCTTATCCAGACAGCGCAGTATGGACAGATTGCGGCCGAGGTGATAGACAAGACTGAACTTGTAGCAAAGAAGCAGGTTGCCATCCTTGAGAAGACATCCATCGCCAGCAAGGAGACTTTCGGAAACTATTATTCACAGGCCAACAAGTTCGCTTCCATCACCAAGGGATCCTATGAGGGATACAGAAAGGCTGTTGATTCCCTCGGAGTATATTCACATCCTTTGAGAGTCAGCGAGAGCACCTCTTCATACGGTGCCATCGATCAGGCCAAGGAAGTCACCAGATGGGTATTCGATTCAAAGAAGGGCAAAGCTTCCGAAATCATCACCGTCAATCAGAATTACTTCTTCATCGCAGCAGTGAAGGATATTCACAAGGAAGGCTATGCCACTGTACAGGAAGTTGCTGCAACTATCAAGGACCAGCTTTATCTTGAGAAGCTTCAGGACAAGACATCCAAGGAGATTGCACAAAAGATAGCAGGTCTTACGACTCTTGAGCAGGTTGCCGAGGCATTGGATGGTTCAGTTACAACACGTGAGGGTGTTGCTTTCTCTTCAATGAGTTCGACAAGTCTGGAGCCGGCTCTTCTCGGAGCGGCATACACAGCCCAGGAAGGAAAGATTTCAGGTCCTGTAGCCGGAGCTGTTGGAGTATATGTATTTACGGTTTCAAATCGTCAGACAGGAGCTTTCTATACTGAGGAGGATGCGAAGAATATGTCAATGCAGAAGAACCAGTATGCTTCACAGATGGTTCTCCCGGTTATGATGGAGGCTGCCGACGTAAAGGACAACAGGGCACGTTTCTTCTAGGATATTTGATATCTTACTATAAAAAAGGACGACTCGAAATGAGCCGTCCTTTTTGTTATATCCTGCGGGCGCCGTCCGATATCACGACGTCGTAGATTTTGGGCGAGTGGCCGAACCTGGCGGTGAATTCCTTTGCCGCGTTGTCGATGAAGTCCTGATAGAGTTCATTCTTCACAAGGTTTATCGTACAACCTCCGAAGCCTCCTCCCATCACGCGGGAGCCTGTCACGTTCATTCTGCGTGCTATCTGGTTCAGAAAATCAAGCTCTTCACAACTGACTCCGTAGAGCCTGCTGAGCCCGAAATGGGTCTGGTACATCATTTCTCCTGCAGTTTCATAGTCGTTCCTCTCTAGAGCGTCACATACGTCAAGCACTCTTTGAACTTCGCCTACTATATATTCTGCCCGAAGGAAGTCTTCTTCCGTTATTTCACCCCTGACCTCTTCGAGCCATACTCGCTTGGCATCACTTAGCGTTTCGACTTCAGGGTGCTTCTTCCTTATGGCGGCAGTGGCGTTTTCGCAGGATTCCCTTCTCTTGTTGTAGGCGGAGGATGCTAGTTCGTGCTTTACGCAGGAATCAATCAGTACAAGCCTGTATCCGGCCTTTTCGGGATCGAATGGAAAGTACTTGTATTCAAGTGTCTTGCAATTGAGGCGGATAAGGCATCCTTTCTTTCCGAAGCAGGATGCGAACTGGTCCATTATGCCACAGTTTACGCCACAATAGTTGTGCTCTGTACTTTGACCTATCCTTGCAAGCTCGAATCTGTCTATGCCGTTATGGAATATCTCATTCAAGGCGAATGCGAAAACGCTTTCCAGGGCAGCGGAAGAACTCAGCCCCGCACCCAGAGGGACGTTTCCTGCAAAAACAGTATCGAAACCCTTTACGGTACCGCCTCTCTTCAGCGTTTCACGGCATACGCCGAAAATATAGCAAGCCCAGGCCTGCGACGGCTTGTCCTTTTCAGTCAGTCCGAATTCGGCATATTCGTCGTAATCCAGGGAGAAGGCCCTCACTTTGTCACTTCCGTTGGGATGGACAGCCGCTACGATACCTTTGTCGATTGCTCCCGGGAAAACGTATCCTCCATTGTAATCCGTGTGTTCCCCTATGAGGTTGATGCGTCCCGAAGATGCGAACATTTCATATTCCTGACCGAAAAGGGCTGTGAATTTTTCTACGATACGTGTTTGCATAATGTCGGTGGTTGTCGATAGTGCAAAAATAATCAAAATTCAACATCTATGATGATAGGGTAGTGGTCGCTCACGCCTCCCTGATATCGGGGACCGATATATGTGCGCTTTGGCTTGACCCCTCCGTGCGCCCTGTCCTGTATTGACAGAAAAGGATGTGAGAAGACTCTTTCCCGCAGAGATGGTGTCCTGAAATGAAAACAACCGTCAAGCTTCTCCCACTTTCCGTTGTATTTATATGTCCCTTCCCCTTTGAAGAGCGCTCCGTCATTGAAATCCCCGATGCATACCGTGGCACAGGTCAGGGAATCACAGATATGCAGCATTGTCTCCATTGCAATTTCCCTGCTTCCGGAAGAATTCCCTCCCACTTTCGAGGGGTGATGATTGACCAGGACAGCCAAAGTATCCCCGGATGTATCCAGAAACTTGGCCAGTAGGATGTCCCTGGTCTTCATTATCTCCCCGTTGCCTTCATAAAGATGACAGGGCTGGCTAAAAAGGGATATCAGCGTCGAGGTTCTATAAAGGAGGGCGCAGTCGATTCCCCTGTGGTCAGGGGAATCAAAGTGAATTATCCTGTAATCGGACTTTCGCAATATGGTATCCCATAAAAGGCGCTCCAGGACAGTCCTGTCCCCGACTTCCGCGAATCCTATGACGTCCGGAATCTTCCCTTCACTGTCGGAGATCAGCATTATTGTCTTTGCAATCGATTCGCATTTTGCGTGAAACCGGGAATACGTCCAATGCTTTTCGCCTTCAGGCTCCGGGGCAAAGAAATTCTCCAGATTCCAGAACACGATAGTCACGTTGAGGATAAGTGCGATAATCATCATTGGCGTAATATCCGGAAGCCTTGCGTATTTTTCAGCAATAAACGTAAAAAACATTTTTTAATGAGTAAATTTGCGCATTAAACAACCATAGGATATGTCTCTTAAATGCGGTATCGTAGGCCTCCCGAATGTGGGCAAGTCAACACTTTTCAACTGTGTAAGTTCAGGTAAGGCCCAGAGTGCCAATTTCCCTTTCTGTACGATAGAGCCGAACCTCGGTTCCACGAATGTTCCGGACAAACGGCTTGAGGTTCTTGCCGATATGTGCAAGCCGAAAAGTGTGGTTCCCGCGACCGTGGATATCGTGGATATCGCCGGCCTCGTCCGTGGCGCCAGCAAGGGGGAGGGACTTGGCAATCAGTTCCTGGCGAATATCAGGGAGTGTGATGCCATCCTGCACGTTCTCAGGTGCTTCGATGACGGCAATGTGGTACACGTGGATGGAAGCGTGGATCCGGTCAGGGACAAGGAAGTGGTTGACGCGGAGCTGCAGATAAAGGACCTTGAGACTATAGAGAGCCGTCTTGCCAAGGCTGAGAAAGCCGGCAAGGCCGGAGACAAGGAAGCCAAGAAACTCTCAGACCTTCTGATAAGGTACAAGGAGGCACTGCTTCAGGGAAAGTCCTGCCGTTCAGTGGCTCTTCTCAACGATGAAGAGGCATCCATTGCCCACGATCTTTTTCTTCTCACCAACAAACCTGTGATGTATGTCTGCAATGTGGATGATGCGTCAGCCGTAAACGGCAACAAGTATGTGGATGCCGTCAGGGAAGCGGTCAGGGAAGAGAATGCCGAGATACTTATTATTTCCGCGAGGACAGAGTCCGAGATTGCCGAGATGGAGGACTATGACGACAGACAGATGTTCCTTTCAGAGATGGGTCTGGAAGAGTCCGGCGTGGTGCGCCTCATACAGAGTGCATATCATCTTCTCGGCCTTCAGACATTCTTCACGGCCGGAGCCGATGAATGCAGGGCCTGGACGATACACAAGGGAGACAAGGCGCCTAGGGCCGCGGGAGTCATACATACCGATTTCGAGAAGGGATTCATCCGGGCGGAAGTCATAAAATACGAAGACTTCGTCAATTACAAGACAGAGGCTGCGGTAAGGGCTGCCGGCAAGATGGGAGTGGAAGGGAAGGAATATGTGGTCCAGGACGGTGATATTATGCACTTCCTGTTCAACGTATAGTCCTGGCAATCCAGCCTTCGTCGATACGCGCCAATCCTTTTGCTCCTTCTGCAATATCAGGGTTGCGGCTGAGGATTCCCCTGCAGTCTTCATAGACGTTCAAACCTATCGCCAGCATCTCCATTTTCCCGTCCTTCGGATAGGTGAATATGAGGTCCCCTTCGGCACCGTCAGTCCTCAGGAACTTCAATTGAAGTTCATTTCCCTTTTCCTGTCTTATGACGTATTTGCACATCTCCATCGCAAGGTCATCCAGCCCTGCGTCGAAGATATGGACTTTTTCTATCAGTGAGCCGACATCGCCGACGATCCTGCCGGTATAGTCTTCCAGCTGCTCCATCCTCTCGAATACCTGTTTAGCCTGCATTTCGGCAGCTTCATCGTATGCCAGCCATATCATCAGTTTCGCGTCAGGGTCGTGGTAAAGTACAGGGTACTTCATCAATGTCCTCTTTCCGCATACAGGACAGGAATGGATGAAAATCTCTCCATTGGACACCTTCCCCTTCAGCTCGGGGTCCTCACGTACGTTGATGCTGCCGTAAAGCTTGATTTCTTCGGATTTTCCGCAGTCCGGGCAGGTTATCCTGTGTTGAGAAAATAAGGACATATCAGAGTTCTATTGAGAAAACCAGATTGATGGAACTTGTTCGATAATACAGGTATGAAACACCTATCCTGGTATCATAAGGAATCCACAGCAGGTTGCCCAGATGAGCGACCAGACTTGCTCCCACCCCTGGGGCGGCGGCAATGTTCCCTCGGCTGGATTCGTTATAATAGCGGGCGTGTGCGGTGAATTCAAAGTTCTTCACATAAATGTACGGGGACAGCTTGCTCCATTCCACAGGAGCAAACGGTATGGCATAGTCGAATGTCAGATAGAAATATCTGTGGTCCCTTCCGAGGAATTCGTGCCATGCTCCGGTGAGTTTGATTCCGTGGTTGTTTCCTATGCCGGGCAGATATCCGTACAGGAAGGTCTTTGCCTCGCAAGGATAGAATGCATAAGGGCCTGTCTGTGCGGAGATGCCGACTTCTCCTCCTATTCCGAATTTCGGATATATCCTTCCCTGTGTCATCCTCAGCATTGTATATGCCCTGACACCGAGGGAAGTTCCGGCCGCGGCAGTTGACGACCCCATATCATAGACGTCATTGCTTATGTTGAAATCAACCTGAGGAATAACCCCTCTCAACCATCCGCGTGAATTGAAATTGAACGGGACATAGACTTTGAGGCTTGCATTGAAGTACGGCCTGCCGTCAATTGTTCTCTCCCGGATTATATATTTATTTTTGGTCTCAACATCGACACTGTCCCTGAACGAATAAGAATAGGCGTTCCTTTCATTCAAATCGGCCTTGAACTCAAATTTCGGATAGAAACCCGAATAGGTGAAGCCGGCGTGCGCTCCGTTCCTGAAACCGGAATCCTTTGTCCAGGCGGAATAGGCCACATATCCGCTGGCCGTCCCGAGTTCGTTCTGGAAGAAAGCTGTCGCGCCAAGTCCGGCATCGTGCGTCAGTGTTGACATACTGAGATTATCAACATCACTGAACTTGAAATAAACCGGAGCCCAGGAATGGAAATGCATCAGGTGCGCAAGTTTGGAATAAGACTTTGGCTCACTGATTTCAACTTCGCTGTATTTGATATCATCGGGGAATTCGGCTGCAAGCTCCTCCGCCAGAGGATAACGTCCCGGTTTGTTGAAATCCACTTTTTCGTTGAACAGGGAATCCGGCTTGTATATCATCCTGCCTTCAGGACGGAGTTCAGAGAAGAACAGCCTGTCACCGGCCCATCCGTAATCGCTTATTCCGTTTTCGGTTGAGGTCAGACGGTGGATTTCGGGACAATCTGGATTCACGGAATACAACTCGTCCACTCCGGTGAGATCGCAGACGAAGAAAATATTGCCGTTGTAGCTGTCAAGTTCCTTGATTTTTACAGCCTGCCCTGAGACCACCGGCTTGAAATCGGAGAGCCGGTATATGCCGAATCCATCAGGAGAGACTGCGCTCACGAATATGTCATCGCCTATCCAGGTGGACTCCACAATCTGGAAATTGTCAGGAGCGCTGTATGTATGAAGCCTGTTGCCGTTCAGCCCGGACAAGACCACCAGATTGCTTCTAGTGTCGAGGGTATATTCCGTTACGGCAATCTTCCCTCCATTTTCCTGGCAGGAAGGATTGAAATATTTCCGTCCTTCGGTAAGCCTCCGTATCTTGCCGTCGCTGTCAAGACAGAAGATGTCAGAGTAGGACTCGGCCGGCCAGCGTTTGTCGGGCAGGGTCTCACTCCAGAAAATACGTTTGTGATAGCGGCTGTAGCTGAGATCCGAAGACGAATTTGAGAACTGGGATATGAACCTCTCCTCTCCGGAATCCGGATCGATGCTGACCAGTGCCGGACTTTCATTGATTCCGCTCTTGACGGAATATATCAGAGGAGAATGGTTCGTGGATTTTGTGTATTGGGTGAACACTTTCCCGGTGCGGGTCAGCGTGTCGGATTTGATGAAGGGGGCCCTTGCGTCATTGTCCGTCTGCCATACTGTCTTGAGGCTGTCGGCGAGAGCCGGGAAGGCTCTTGCGAAATCCTTTCTCATGGACGAGAAAGGCCACTCTTTGAACCCCTCGTTGACTTTCATTCCGGCCATCGTGATGTATCCGATCCTGTAATAGTCAGGAGTATAATTCTTGATGGAGCCGTACCTCCACTTCCAATAGTCCCTGGTCTCTCCTGCCGTGAAGCAGGCTCTCAGGTATTCCAGAAAGTCCGCGCTTCTTCCCCTTCCCTGGTCTGTAAGGGCGGTTTCGGCTACTACTGCATCACCTTCAAAGAAATGGGGTCCGCAATAGAGAGCGGAGAAGGCACCTGCCGCAAGTTCCCCGAATGGATAGCCGAGATATTTTCTCCAACTGTCGTTGACGTACTGCATCTGTGCCACGTGCCTGGACTCGTGGAGTGTGAGCTGAAGCATCCAGGGGGTTGACTCAGGTCTGTAGGCGCTGGGCGTAGTCACAAACTCCACTCTTCTCGGTGTCCAGGTTACGGTTCCGTTTGACATTACCGAATAGGGATGCAGGACTACCGGCATCTGTTTGCGGTACGACTGGTTCGGGACATAACCCAGACTTTGGGAAACGGGCATCTTGATGAGTTCAAGGTAGATCAGATATTCTTTTGCCAACGAATCCAGTCCCTCCGGATAGATGACCCGATATGTCTTCGAACTGATTTCCTTCCATCTGATACTTCCAGGGTCCTCTCCGTTCAGAAAGAACTGTGCCTGTGCATCCATACAGAAAAAGGAGAGGCAGGCAAGGAAGAGGATATGTTTGAGGCTCAAATGACGCATATATAGCACAAATTTAATATTTTTAACTAACTTTACCTTGTTCGATGCGTCTTAAAGATGAAGAGTCCGGTTATTTCCATAATCTTCCCGCTGCTTCTGCTCATATCCTGTGGCGGAAACGGGAAAAATCAGGCGGAGTCGTGGACGGAGCAGGACGTGTCACGTTATGTCGTATATTGGAGCAGCCTTCCAAAGTCCGAGGCCCAGCAGAAGATAGACGAATTCTTCGATATGATTGTCAGCAGACAGATGGAAGACACTTCCTCTCACGTCTATCTGCAGGTAACGGAGTGGGTCTCAAAATACCTGTATGATCCGAATTCTCCACTGCGTGACGAGGATCTTTATCTGCCTTTCGTCAGAAGGATGGCGAAGTGCGAGCTTACGGATGAAGACCGAAGGCCGGGATATGAATACCAGGAAAGGATGTGTTCTCTTAACAGGTACGGGACCAAGGCTGCAGATTTCAAGTACAGGGATATCGATGGAAGGGACCACAATCTCTATGACACGGAAGCCGGATATACAGTGCTTTTCTTCAGCAATCCCGGATGTGAATCCTGTAAGGAAATAGTTGATGCTCTGCGGGGAGTTGAAGGAATAGACAATATGATTGAAGACGGCCGCATAGCAGTTCTCAACGTATATATCGATGAGGAGATAGATGCCTGGAGAGAGTACGAGCCGAGCTATCCGGACAATTGGATCAGCGGTTACGACCCGGAATACATCATCAGGGAGGATGTGATCTACAACGTGAGGGCAATCCCTTCGGTCTATCTGCTTGATTCGGACAAGCGGGTGCTGATGAAGGACGTGCCGGTGGAGAGACTTCTGCTTTTTTTGAACAATATCTAAAAAACGAACAATATGTCAGTCAAAAGAAAACTATGGTCAAGGGCCTCTGACGGCAAGGCTATCTACAAATACACCATTACGAACGGGAGCGGGGCTTCAGTGGTGCTCTGCAACATTGGTGCTGGAATCATTTCCATCAATGTTCCTGACAAGAACGGAAAGCTCGGTGACGTCGCTCTCGGTTACCGCAAGGCGGAGAGCTATTTCGGAGACGGTCCTTGTCTCGGCAAGTGCCCGGGCAGGTTCGCCAACCGTATAGCCGAAGGGAAATTCTCCCTTGACGGGAAGAAATACACACTTCCGATAAACAATGGACCCAACCACCTTCACGGCGGCCCTGACGGCTTCCAGAACAAGGTGTGGGAATCCCGCAAGCGTAAGGGCGGCGTAGATTTTATGTATCTTTCCAAGGACGGAGAGATGGGGTATCCGGGAAACGTGCAGGTAGTTGCCCGTTATGAGTGGAGCGAAGAGAACGAGCTCAGGCTGACATTGACAGCCCGCACCGATGCGAGGACAGTCATCAACCTTACCAACCACGCGTACTTCAACCTTAATGGCAAAGGTTCCGTCCTGCGCCATTATCTCAAGCTGAACGCTTCGGAATATCTGCCTACGGACAGTACCCTGATCCCTCTCGGAGAGCCCGAGCAGGTAGCGGGAACCCCGATGGATTTCCTCAATGCGAAAACGCTCGGCAAGGATATACACAAGGACTTCCCGGCAATCAACTATGGCAAGGGTTATGATGCCTGCTGGTGTATTGACGGATATATGAAAGGTCAGATACAGGAAGCTGCGGAACTTTATTCAAAGGTCAGCGGAAGGGTATTGAAGATATTCACGACACAGCCTGGAGTTCAGGTATATACAGGCAACTATCTAGGAGGGTGTCCTGAGGGAAAGAGGGGAAGGAAATATCAGGATTACGGCGGGGTGGCCATAGAGTGCCAGCATTTCCCTGACAGCCCGAACAGGCCGGAGTATCCGACCACAGTACTTGAACCGGGCAAAATATTCAAACAGGCAATCATATACGCATTTTCTACGAAATGAAACAATACCTTGACCTGCTGCGTGAGATAATGGATAACGGTGTGGTCAAGCAGGACCGTACCGGAGTCGGGACCAAGAGTATATTCGGTCATCAGATGCGCTTCAACCTTCAGGAGGGATTTCCTCTTCTGACGACTAAAAAGGTGCATCTGAAGTCAATCATCTATGAACTCCTCTGGTTCATTTCCGGGGATACGAACATCAAGTATCTCAAGGAACACGGTGTCAGCATCTGGGATGAGTGGGCTGACGAGAACGGTGACCTCGGACCGGTATATGGGCATCAGTGGCGCAGTTTCCCTGCACCGGACGGAAGTTCGGTGGATCAGTTGTCGGACGTTATAAATCAGATAAAGAACAATCCGGATTCACGCCGTATGCTCGTCTGTGCCTGGAATCCGGGGGAGATTGGCAAGATGGCCCTGCCTCCTTGCCATTGCCTGTTCCAATTCTATGTATCAGAAGGCCGGCTTTCCTGCCAGTTGTATCAGAGAAGCGCCGATACGTTCCTCGGAGTCCCGTTCAATATCGCTTCCTATGCATTGCTCACGATGATGCTTGCACAGGTATGCGGCCTTGAGCCGGGAGAGTTCGTGCACACGACAGGCGATACACATATATATCTCAATCACTTCGATCAGGTAGCGGAGCAGCTTTCGCGAGAGCCGCGTCCTCTCCCAAAAATGGTGTTGAATCCTGACGTGAAGAGTCTGTTTGACTTCAAGTATGAGGACTTCACCCTCGAAGGATATGATCCTTGGCCAGCAATCAAAGCTCCTGTGGCCGTATAAATGAAAAAAAGATGGAAAAATGTCTGATAGTGGCGATAGGCGCCAATAATGAGATAGGCGTGAAGGGCCAGCTGCCCTGGCACCTTTCGGAGGACTTGAAATATTTCAAGAAAACAACGTCCGGTTGTCCTGTAATAATGGGAAGGACCACTTATTTTTCGCTCCCTTTCCGACCTTTGAAAGGACGCAAGAATATTGTTCTCAACCTGGGTGGGGACCCGATCCCGGAGGTAATCTGTGCAAACAGTTTCGAGGAAGCTTATGCTGCCGCGGAACCTTGCGAGAGAAGTTTCATAATGGGAGGAGCTTCGGTTTACAGGGCGGCCATCAATGATATGGACAGGTTGTTCATCACGCACGTGCACGCCACTATTCCGGAGGCGGATGCCTTTTTCCCTGAGATAAACGGGGACATTTGGGAAGTGGAGTCCCGGTCCGAAACATTCAAGGATGAAGAGACCGGGTACGAATTCGAATTCGTAGTGTACAAGCGGAAAAAGTAGAGATGGAGGTTAGAAAAAGTTAGTGTATTATGGAAGGTAGAAGAGAGCATTTCGGCAGTCGTATGGCTGTCGTGATGGCCTTGGCGGGATCTGCCGTAGGGCTGGGCAATATCTGGAGATTCCCTTATATGGTTGGGGAGTATGGCGGGGCCATTTTCCTGATATGTTATCTTTTCTTTACGTTCATCATCTCGCTGCCTGTTTTCTATGCGGAGTCCATAATCGGAAAGAATGGAGGCAAGGGACCTTACGGCTCGTTCAAAAGCCAGGCTCCCGGAACGTGGTGGAAATGGGTCGGAGTCATATGTGTCATAGGGAGCTTCATCATTATTTCATATTACAGCGTTGTCGGCGGATGGTCGATAGACTATCTTGTGAGATCCTGCTTCCTGGGATTTGAAAATATGTCGATGGAAGCGGCCACTAGTCTTTTCGGAAAGGTATCGACATCCGTTTGGGAGCCGATAATTGCCCATACGGTATTCCTCGGTGCTGCTTGGATCATAGTCAGACTCGGGGTAAAGAACGGGATAGAGAAGTTCACTAAGATCATTATGCCCGTACTTTTCTTCCTTATGATTCTCATTATGATTTACGCCCTGACGTTGAACGGTGCATCCGAAGGAGTCAGATATCTGCTCAAGCCGGACCCGTCCAAATTTTCCGTAAAGACACTTTCCTTTGCGCTCGGGCAATCCTTTTTCTCGCTGTCCCTGGGCGTGGGATGCGTGTTGACATACTCCTCTTATATGCGTAAGGAAGATTCCTTGGCCAAGTCAGGTATATTGACATCGGTATTCGACCTGTCATTCGCTCTGATAGCGGCCTTTGCCGTTATGCCGGCGGTATTTGCGGCCGGGCTTGAACCGGGTGCCGGACCTTCACTGGTGTTCGAATCCCTTCCGTACATATTCGTCGTAATGGGGGAGACAACCCCCGTAATCAGCCGGATTGTAACGGTGTTCTTCTTCCTGGCTATATTTTTTGCAGCCCTGACATCATTGATCTCAATGTTCGAAGTATGTGTTGCGCATCTTGTTGAGGAAAAGAATATGAAGCGTCCCGTCGCATCAATGACTGTTTTCCTGAGTACCTGGATATTGGGTATTCTGTGCTCTCTTTCTTTCGGGAAGCTTGGAGGAATCAAGTTGCTCGGACAGAATATATTCGGCTTCTGTGATATGCTCACTTCAAACTACGTGATGACTCTGGGCGCTCTTGCCTTCGTAATCTTTGTCGGATGGAAGATGAAAAAGGAGAACGTACGGGCCCGGTTCCTGGAAGGTGGGGGTAAAATTTCAGGATGGACGTTCCCGACAGTGTATTTCATAATAAGATATGTAGCGCCTGTGATGATTCTGGCGATATTCATTACAAATCTGATAGGATAACCAAAAACTGATGATCAATATGATTAAAAGATTATTTTTATTCCCGATTGCCCTTTTATGGGCCGTGTCCGCCAATGCGCAGGACGTTAGTTCATTGACCGTAGAAAATGGAGGAACAGGCAGCTGCAAGGCTGTGATGGTGTCTGATGCCACACTTCCAACCCATACCATTTTCAAGCCTCAGGACCTCAGCGGGTTCAATTCATCCAATCCGATTCCTGTCCTTGTATGGGGCAACGGAGCGTGTACGGATTCCCCTTGGGAACACGTCAGATTCCTCAATGAGATAGCATCACACGGTTTTCTTGTCGTGGCTGTCGGAACTATGCCGGAACCGCTGGACGTCAGGCCGAAAGTCGGAATGTCTCCATCCTCAAAACTTACGGATGCAATAGACTGGGTGATAGCAGCCAATGCCAATCCGGAGAGTCAGTATTATGGAAAGGTCGATGTATGGAATATCGCCGTAGCGGGAATGTCCTGTGGCGGGTTGATGACTCTCGATGTAGCCAAGGATCCGCGCATCCGTGCGATAATGATCTGTAACAGCGGACTTTTCAAACAGTCGAATGCGGCTACGGCTGTTCCGGGGATGCCTATGCCGGGCAAGGAACGCCTCGCTGAGATTCATACTCCTGTCATTTATATTCTTGGCGGGCCGGAAGACATTGCCTATGAGAACGGAATGGACGATTTCGCGAACATCAACCACGTTCCTGTATTTGCAGCCAACTATCCTGTGGGTCACGGCGGTACGTATTCGAAGCCTTTCGGGGGAGAGTTCGCGATAGTCGCGACAGCTTGGCTGGAGTGGCAGCTCAAGGGTGATGCCGAAGCGGGCAAACTGTTCAAGGGCAATCCTTGCGGACTGTCAGGACGTGAGGGATGGACTGCTGACAAGAAGAATATTCCGTAACCGGTCAGATACCGAGCTCCTTCTTCATTGACCTGAGCAGGTCGAATGCCTGGAGCGGTGTCATATTGTTGAGGTCGGCTTCTTCGAGCTGTTCCTTGATTGAAGAAAGTGTAGGGTCGTCCAGCTGGAAGAAAGACAGCTGGACGCTTCCGTCTTCTTCTACCTTACCTTGCTTGGATACCGTCTGTACGCTTTTCTCCTTCCTTTCCAGTTCTCGCAGGGTCTTTTCTGCGGATTCAATGACTTCCTTAGGCATTCCTGCCATTCTGGCCACGTGTATTCCGAAACTGTGGGCAACGCCTCCCGGACACAGCTTGCGGAGGAAAATGACGTTCTTCCCGTCTTCCTTTACAGAAATATGATAGTTCTTGACCCTAGGTAACAGTTCTTCAAGATCATTCAACTCGTGATAGTGGGTGGCAAACAGGGTCTTGGCTCCCTTGCCTCTCTCGTGAGTGTATTCCACGAGAGCCCTTGCTATAGACATTCCGTCGTAGGTGGATGTTCCCCTCCCTATCTCGTCAAGCAGGACAAGGGAACGCTGTGACAGATTGTGCATTATCATAGCGGTTTCAAGCATTTCCACCATAAAGGTGGATTCACCGCGTGAGATATTGTCGGTGGCTCCTACGCGTGTGAAAATCTTGTCGAACCATCCCATCTGCACGCTTTGCGCGGGTACGAACGATCCGGTCTGTGCCATAAGCACAATCAGGGCCGTCTGCCGGAGAAGAGCGGATTTTCCGGACATATTCGGCCCGGTGAGAATCATTATCTGTTCTTTCTCGCTGTCGAGATGGATGTCGTTGGCAACATATTCCTCTCCGGGAGCCATAAGGGTCTCTATCACCGGATGTCTTCCTCCCTTAATGTCGAGGGAGTGGCTCTTGTCTATCACCGGCCTGCAGTAGTTCTTTTCAGCAGCCTGTAGAGCGAACCCGGTCAGGACATCCAGTTTGGAAACGACGGTGCAGTTGAGCTGTATGTCCCTGATACATCCCTGTATGTCGGAGACCAGTTCCGCGAATATTCTGGACTCAATCCCGTATATCTGGGCTTCCGCATTGAGGATCTTGGATTCATAATCCTTGAGCTCCTGCGTGATATACCTTTCTGCGCTGACAAGTGTCTGTTTGCGTATCCAGTCTTCCGGGACCTTGTCCCTGAATGTGTTTCTGACCTCTATGTAGTACCCGAAGACATTGTTGAAACCAATTTTCAGGGAACTGATGCCCGTGCGTTCTATTTCCCTGCGCTGCATATCCTGCAGATATTCTTTTCCGCCTCTGGAGATGGCTCTCAGCTCGTCCAGCTCGGCATCCACACCCTGCCGTACAACATCTCCTTTTCCGAGCATCGGGGCGCTGCTGTCATCAATTATGGAGTTGATCCTGTCGAGAATCTTTTCGCAGCCCCGCATCTTCCCCACCAGCTTCTTCACAGCCGGGCAACCGGAATTCCTGCACAGCTCTTCTATCGGAGCCATCTGCGACAGGCTTCTTCCGAGCTGTCTCACTTCGCGCGGCAGGATCTTCCCCGTCGCGGCCCTGGAAATGATCCTTTCCAGGTCGCCGACATTCCCGATGAGACCGGTGACTTCCCTGAGGCTGTCTTCGTCCTCCTTGAAGTGGCTGACCACATCGTAACGTTCGTTAAGTTCGGCGATGTCCATTATTGGCATTGCCAGCCATTCCCTGAGAAGCCGGGCTCCCATTGGCGAGGAACATCTGTCTATCACGTCGACAAGCGACACTCCGTCCCTTCCGGAAGCGGAAGCGAAAATTTCAAGATTCCGGAACGTGAACCTGTCCATCCAGACGAACTTGTTCTCATCTATTCTGGAGATTGAACATATATTCTTCAAGCCTGAATGCTGGGTTTGCTCAAGATATGCTATCAGGGCTCCAGCAGAGCATATTGAAAGAGGGAAAGACTCTATTGCGAAGCCTTTCAGCGAAGTTACGCCCAATTGCTTCCGGAGTTTCTCGTCAGCGGCCTCCTGTACGAACGCCCATTCGTCAAGAGAGGAAATATAGAAATCCGGAAACCTTTCCTTGACAGCCCTGGAAACTTCCCTCTGGACGACTAGTTCCTTCGGTGAAAGTGATGACAGCAGGGAACCGATATAGTCTATCGAGCCCTGGGCCACCTGAAATGTTCCGGTGGAGACATCCAGAAAGGCTGCACCACAGACGTCATTGTCAAAAGTAAGTCCCGCGAGATAGTTGTGTTCCTTCTGCTCCAGCATGCTCTCACCGAAGGCTACGCCCGGAGTAAGTATTTCAGTAACACCTCTTTTCACCAGTTTTGACTGGGCAAGCTTCGGATCCTCCAACTGGTCGCAGATGGCCACCTTGTAGCCGGACCTTACAAGTTTCTGGAGGTATGTGTCTATGGCGTGATGCGGGAAACCTGCCATCGGAGTGTCACCCTTGTCCCCGTTGGATCTTCTGGTAAGGACGAGCCCGAGCACTTTGCTTGTCAGGAGGGCATCGTCGCTGTATGTCTCATAGAAATCCCCGACCCTGTACAGGAGAATCGCCTCCGGATGCTGGGCCTTTATCGTGAAATATTGCTTGAGAAGGGGTGTATCCTCGCTGGTCTTTCCCATATCCGATAAAGATAGCTAAATTTTGGATTCGAACAGCCGCGTCAACTCTATGAAATCCTCCACTCCGAGGCGTTCGGCTCTCAGTTCGAATACAGGGTCCCCGGTGATCCCCGAAGAGACCATAGCCTCAGTAATCATCGGCTTCAAGGCGTTGCGCAGGGTCTTCCTACGCTGGTTGAAGGCCGTCTTCACCACTTGTTTGAAGAGTTTTTCATCCACGCCGAGTTCCTTGCGGGAATTGCGTTTAAGTCTTATTACGGCCGACTTGACCTTAGGTGGTGGAGCGAATGCGCCGGGGCCCACGGAGATCAGGTACTCTATGTCATACCACGCCTGTAGCAGTACCGACAGAATCCCGTACGTTTTTGATCCCGGCTTTTCCGCTATGCGGTCCGCCACTTCCTTCTGTATCATACAGACAACTTCCGGGACATTGTCCTTGTCATCCAGGATTTTGAAGAATATCTGCGATGAAATGTTGTACGGGAAATTTCCTATGATGCGGTAGGGAATGCTTATGATTTTGTGGATGTCAAGTTTGAGATAATCCGCCTGAAACAGTCTTCCCTGCATATCAGGGAAATGTGTCAGCAGGTAATCCACCGATTCTCCGTCCAATTCCACCATCTTCAGGTCGAGATCTTCCCTTTTCAGAAGGTACTGTGTGAGGACTCCCATCCCCGGACCTATCTCGAGGACGTCTTTCGGACTTGACGGGCATACCTCCAGGGCATCTACAATTGCTTTTGCGATACTCTGGTCAGTGAGAAAATGCTGCCCCAGCGCTTTTTTTGCCCTGACTTCCATCAACCAAGTTTTTTTGCAATACTGTCTGCAAGCTCAAGGAACGCCTGTGCATCAGGACGGGTCCCGAGGGCCGCCGGTTCACCGTTGTCCCCGCTCTCGCGGATGCTCTGCACAAGAGGGATACGTCCGAGCAGTTCCAGTCCGAGCCTCTTTGCCATCTTGGCGCCTCCGTCGCGTCCGAAGATGAAGTATTTCTCATCGGGGTGTTCTTGAGGAGTGAACCAGGCCATATTTTCAATGATTCCCAGAATCTCCCTGTTGACGTTCTTGTTTTGGAACATATTGACTCCCTTCTCCACGTCGGCAAGAGCCACGTTCTGCGGGGTAGTCACGATTACGGCAGCTTCCATAGGTATTTCCTGCACGAGGCTGATATGGATGTCTCCGGTCCCTGGAGGCATATCCACAAGCAGGAAATCAAGTTCTCCCCATTTTACCTGCAGAATCATCTGCTTGAGTGCATTGCAGGCCATAGGTCCTCTCCAGATGAGAGCCTGTCCGCGTTCGGCGAAATATCCTATCGACATCCACTCCACGCCGTATTTCTCTATCGGGATGATATATTCCTTCCCGTCATCCTCCTGGATAGCCGAAGGCTGGAAACCTTCAGTATCCGTCATTGTGGGGATGGAAGGACCGTAAACGTCAGCATCCGCAAGGCCGACCTTATATCCGAGTCTGGCAAGTGCGCAGGCCAGGTTTACCGCTACCGTTGATTTCCCGACCCCTCCTTTGCCGGAGGCGATTCCAATTATATGCCGGACATCGGCGAGTTGTCCGAGGTCAAGGTCGAGCCCCTTTTTCTTAGGGGTTTCTTCATCCACGACTATCGTTTTTACTTCTGAGGACAGACCCTTCGGCAGGTTCTTTATGAGAGCAGCCCGTGTGGCGCCTATGAGGTACTCCGAAAGGGGATCCCTTCTTTTTGGAAAGGCAAGGGTGACTGTCACTCCGGCATCGCCGGTTTCAACCGAATGAACCATACCCAGGTCCACTATGTCCCTGTCCTGTTTCCCGGGATGTCTCACTTCCTTCAGGAATGAAAGAATTTCCTTCTCTGTCATATTCTAAAACAAACTTGGTTCAAGCTCCTTGGGATGAAAGCTCTTCCTGTGATGCTCAGAGTAGCCATATTTCTTTATGGCGGCTATGTGCTCCGGTGTGGGATAACCCATATTCCTTTCCCATCCGTATTGAGGGAATTGAGCGGAGAGATTCACCATAAATTCATCCCTGTATGTCTTTGCCAGCACCGAAGCGGCGGCGATTGAAGCGTAGGTTGCATCTCCGTGTACCACTGTCCGGTATCCATATCCTTCCATCGGGCGGAACCGGTTCCCGTCGATGAGCAGAAAATCCGGCTTTACGGCCAGCTTGAGTACGGCCCTCTGCATACCCGTTACCGATGCCCATAGTATGTTCAACCTGTCTATCTCCTCCTCACACACCGCTTCTACGGCCCAGGCTATCGCTTCTTTTTCTATCACCTCTCTAAGTGTCTCACGCGCCCTCGCAGTCATCTGCTTCGAGTCATTGAGAAGAGGATGATGGAAATCCGCAGGCAGTATCACGGCAGCCGCAAATACAGGACCTGCGAGCGGGCCCCTTCCGGCCTCGTCGCAGCCTGCTTCCAGCAGTCCCTCGTTCATAAAGGGAAGAAGGTTGACGGCGCCTGACATAGCGCCACAAATTTAATCAATTTTGGACAGTTGTTCTTCCAGTTTGGCATTGATGCTGTCAAGAATGTCGATATGCCTTTTCTGAAGATCGACGAGCTGCTTGAGACTGGCTATATTATCGTCCTTGTCCTTGAGACGCTGTTCGTATTCGTCGATCAGGGCCCGCTTCTTTTCTTCGGAGAACCCGTCTTGATTCAACAGCCCTTGCCCCGCATCGTGGCCGAGAATCAGTTCCTCAACGGTCTTTCCGGTGATTTCCCCGAATTTCTCAAAATGTCTGGAGAGCAGATTTATCTTGCCTTCTTCGAAATTCTTGTACGTAGAGAGTCCGATATCCATCCTGAATGCCATTTCTTCCTGTGACATTCCCTTTTCTTTCCGGGCCTTGATAATGTTCTCTGAAATAGTGCTTTTGTCCATAATGCAGTTGCTTCAGACAAAGGTATTGGTTAGTGAACTCCCTGAAAGTATCGAAAAACGGAATAATAGCCATAAAAACAGTCTATTTGCATATGAAAACGTAAAATTGATTTTGTACCTCCCGAAAAACTCCGTTTTCGTGGATGGTTTTTCGATACTTTCCAGCCACATTTGCAGAAAAAGAATCGCTTATGTGTACGTTGAAAAAATCTTATCTGCGCCTGTGGCGTTTCATTGAGAAAGTTGATGCTTCGGAGATGGAAATAAGATCATTCGAGGATGTGTGCCGCAGGATAGGGGCGTCACCCTCTTCCCTCGATGAACTATTATTCAATGAACTTGGACTTTCAGGTCAGGAAACTATTGATAATGCCTTTAAAAATTATTAGATTTGCGAGCTATGCTCTTGCTTGGGCAAAGCTCACTAATGACTAATAATTAACAAATTCAAATACAATGAAAGAATATCAGACCAAAGACATCCGCAATGTGGTGCTTCTCGGTAGTACGAAGTCCGGCAAGACCACATTGGCTGAATCGATGCTTTACGAAGGTAAGGTCATCGACCGCAGGGGTACGGTAGAGGACAAGAACACCGTATCCGACAACGAGGAACTCGAGAAGCTCAATCAGAGGTCCATTTACGCGACACCTCTTTATGCCGAGTTCATGGACACAAAGATCAATTTCATCGATGCTCCAGGTTCAGACGACTTTATCGGAGGCGCTTATTCAGCGTTCAGGGTTTGTGAGAGCGGTGTTCTCGTAATCAATGCCCAGCAGGGTGTCGAGGTCGGAACAGAGGCGTTTGTACGTCGTGCAGAGGAGCTCAAGCTTCCTCTGTTGATTGCAGTGAACCAGCTTGATACCGAGAAGGCTGACTGGGACAATATCCAGAATTCCCTTAAGGAGTCTCTCGGAGGAAAGTTCGTGAATATTCAGTTCCCTGCCAACGCAGGTCCTTCGTTCGACGGTTTCGTTGATGTTCTCCTTATGAAATATTATCATTTCAAGGATGCCAACGGCACTCGTGAGGATCTCGAGATTCCAGCCGACCTCAAGGGCCAGGCTGAGGAGTACCGCAACGCCCTCATCGAGAAGGCTGCCGAGTTTGATGATTCCCTTATGGAGAAGTTCTTCGAGACAGGAGAGCTTACCGAGGATGAGATCCGCAAGGGACTCAACATCGGTATCGAGAACGGAGAGGTTTATCCTGTATTGTGCGTTTCCGCAAAGAAGGATATCGGTACGAAGAGACTTATGGAGTTCATAAAGAACGTTGCACCTGCACCAAAGGTGAAGGCGGACGGTCCTGCATCTCTGTTCATTTACAAGAACGCAGTGGAGCAGCACCTCGGAGAGGTTTCTTACTTCAAGGTAATGAGCGGATCCATCACTTCAGGTATCGACCTTGAGGATCCTGCCGGAAACAAGGAGCGTCTTTCGGCAATCTATGCAGTTGCTGGTACCAAGAAGGAACCTGTCAATACATTGAAGGCCGGTGATTTCGGATGCGCCGTCAAGCTCAAGAACGGAAAGTCCAGCACGACTCTCGCACTTCCGGGGTCCGGCATCAAGTATGACAAGATTGCATACCCTGCACCTAAGTACCGTTGCGCAATCAAGGCGAAGGTACAGCAGGACGAGCAGAAGCTCGGTGACGCCCTCAAGAAGATTGCTTCCGAGGATCCTACAGTAGTTGTGGAGTATTCAAAGGAGCTCCGTCAGACCATCCTCAGCGGAAACGGCGAGCAGCACATCAACATTGTCAAGTGGATAATCAACAACGAGTACGGACTTGAGGTAGAGCTTTTCGCTCCGAAGGTTCCGTACCGCGAAACTATCACCAAGGTAGCCACTGCACAGTATCGTCACAAGAAGCAGTCCGGTGGTGCCGGTCAGTTCGGTGAAGTTCATCTCCTCGTCTGCCCTGCAGAGGGAGAGCTCAATACCAAGTTCAAGATTGACGGCAAGGATACGCAGCTCAATGTCAAGACACAGGATATCTCCGAGATGGAGTGGGGCGGCAAGCTCGAGTTCTACAACTGCGTAGTCGGTGGTGCCATCGATCTCGGCTTCATGCCGGCCATCCTCAAGGGTATCAAGGAGAAGATGAACGAAGGACCTCTCACCGGATCGTATGCACGTGACATCCGCGTATTCGTATATGACGGTAAGATGCACCCGGTTGATTCTAAGGAAATCGCCTTCATCATCGCTGGACGTAACGCTTTCAGAGAGGCATTCCGCAATGCTGGTCCTAAGATTCTTGAGCCTATCTACAATGTCGAGGTCATGACTCCTGCAGAGTATCAGGGTGCAGTCATGAGCGACCTCCAGAACCGTCGCGGTATGCTCGGTGACATGGGCGCTGACAAGGGTTTCGCCATCCTCAAGGCACGCGTTCCTCTCGCAGAGCTCTACCGTTACTCAACAACCCTCAGCTCCCTCACAGCTGGTTCAGCAACCTTCACCATGGAGTTTGCTGACTATCAGCCAGTCCCGGGAGATGTCCAGAACAAGCTTCTCGAGGCTTACGCTGCAGAAGAGGCAGAAGAGGATTAATCCCTTTATCACGATACATAAAAGAGCCGGCCTTTCGGGCCGGTTTTTTTTATGCTCTGAACGTCACTCTCTGCTGTGATGCACGATGGCTATGTGCCAGTGACGGATGTGACTCTGCTCCGACGAATGTCGCGGCGCCACATCCCGACACAGGCAAATCATCATGGTTGGCTGCAAAAAACGTAAAGGCACAAAGTCCCACCATGCAATCATATTGGCGCAACACAAAAATACCAGCATTACGAGTATAGCACTCGTTCATTTTTCCTCCCATTGTCACAATACTCTTCTGCAAGATGTTTATATTCTTTTTGTTTGTATTCAATACTTCAACCTGAAGTATCTCTACCGTGGTCCTAAGTCTCACAAGAGAGGCAGACCTCAGAAGTTCACCGGAAAAGTTGATATCAACAATCTTGACATGAGCGTCTTCAAGGAGGCCCTTGCGTTTGCCTTCAACATGTCACTCGCAGATTCATCTAACCATACAGCGACTGGGGATTCAAGGAACTGTTCGGAACCGAGGAGAACAAACATCTGCTCCTGAGGGTTCTCAATGAGGCTATGCCTGGAAGGGACATCAGGGACGTCACCTTCATCCCGCCGGACATCAAGCTGCCGATCGCCCGTCAGGGGCAGATCAGCATCGATGTCTACTGCCAATGCGCAGACAGTTCGACATTCTTGCTGGAAATGCAGAACGAGATCACCTCTGGTTTTCTTGATAGAAGTCTCGTATATTGTTCTGCGGCCATCCTGAGGGATTTCAGCGCGAAGAAGGGCCACTACCGCGTCCAGGAGACGGTATTCATCGCCATGACAGGCGAGAATGTTTTCGATGGGTCCGATTCTGCGCCGGTCAGACTGGCATTGTGCGACCTCGGAGAAGAAAGGACCACCGTGCTGAACGACTTACTTTTGCAAATTTTCATAGAATTTCCTAAACTTGCTGAAAGAGCAAAGGGGAAAAGTCCTGAGGAGCGTGAGTTCTTCGAGAAATTCGTGCTGGCGATGATTTCTTCTACCAGCTTTTCGAGGCATCTGACACAAGAGGCTATTCCAAGAACAAGATAGAGAAGTATCGAAACTTTATGATAAACGAATTCAAATACAAGGCAACTCTCGCCGAAGCCACTTACGACGCCCGGATGGCAGGTATCGCCGAAGGAAAAGCTGAAGGGATTGCCGAGGGCAAGGCAGAAAACAGTCTTGAAGTTGCAAAGAACCTAAAGATCGCTGGGGTTGACATTCAGATTATCAGCCGGTGCACTGGTCTGACTCCCGAGCAGATAGATGCACTATAGAAAACAAGACAATATTCAGAACGCCATGAGACTCGTCCGAAAACTCATTCTCAGCTACGCTATGCTGACGGTCTGCGCCATGGCAGCCGATGCGAAGGTCACCCTTCCTGCACTTATGGGAGATGGCATGGTCCTCCAACGGAACGCCACGGTCAACATATGGGGCAGCTCAGACAAAGACAGGACAATCAAGGTCAGGACTTCTTGGGACGGCAGGACCTACAAGACCAGGGCGGCGGACGATGGCAGCTGGTCCGTCAGCGCACAGACTACCGACGCCGGCGGGCCGTATACCATAACGATCAGCGACGGTGACGAGACGGTCCTCCAAGACATCCTCCTCGGCGAAGTGTGGCTCTGCTCCGGCCAGAGCAACATGGA
>JAZUKB010000022.1:0-40227 GCA_045643085.1 Candidatus Cryptobacteroides sp. | reverse complement strand
GAAGTGTCTTTAACTGGAAAAAGTTGGCTCACAACAGAGCCAACTTTTTTCAGTTAAAGACAATAATCAGCCCCGGGGACACTGGGAGTGGTGACTTGGGCTCCGCCAACCTTTTTCTGCATCCAATATGCATAATTCTGAACACAGATGGAAACTCCATCCATAATAAGAGGAAAATTCTCGTTGAACAGACCGATATTTGCTTCTGCTTTTTTCATAACAAATATATCGCAACAAAACTTGTACCTCTTTGGATCTGCTGATAAAGCATCAGCAAGTTCATACGCTTGTACGTTTTGTTTCAGAATTGATAGAAGGAAAATGGTCAAGATATTTGGATGTACGGAATAATGTACATATATTTGCGACCATAAGAATTTTTGATATGACAACAACGACAGCAACAAATTTCAGATCCAATGTCAAAAGATATCTGGACCTTGTAATTAATGATAGCCAGGAAGTAATCATCAGTAGAGGCTCTGAATCTGCTGTGCTTATTCCTCTTGACCAGTTCAATTCAATGAAGGAAACAGAATACTTGATGTCCTCCAAGGAAATGGAAAGAGTTATCCTTCAGGGGATGGAAGATATGAAGAACGGAAATTACAAGGAAGTTGATATCGATGCGTTATAAGATTGCATTCACCCCTCAAGCTTCCAAAGATTTCAACTTTTGGAAAGAGACCAGCCCGAAGACGGCTGAAAAGATCAAAGCGATGCTACGGGAATTACAGGAACATCCGTTTACCGGAACAGGAAAACCCGAGCCTTTGAAATACCAATTTTCAGGAGCGTGGTCTCGGCGAATAAGCCATAAAGACAGGCTTGTATATCAGGTAAATGGTGATGTTGTAACCGTGTTCGTTCTTGCGATGAGGTTCCACTACAAGGACCAATAGGATTTCCTTTTGATTAAGACGTAATCTGAAACCATTCCTCAAACAACATCAGTTGTGTTCATCCGTACATTCAGGCGGATGAAACTACAAGATTACAGCACTGTGTTGTAAATTGGTATATAGCGCAAAGTTCGATATTTTTGTATTATGGAGAATATGTACCTTACCCGAAAAGCCATCAGGAAACTGCCAGGTGCCATAATGAAAACGGTTCCTATGCCCGAACCGGAAATCATTGAAGGTTTAGGATGCCGGATACAAATCGGCCGCGTATGCAGAGAATCAGGCTTTGATGCCGCACTGATACTTACAGACAAGCGTTTATGTGATCTCGGCTATCTGAAGTCCGTCGAGAAGGCCCTCGAGACTGAAAACATTAGTTACAAAGTGTTCGACGGAATAACTACGGAGCCACGGTTGGAATATATTGAAACAGGCTGTGCCATCGCTATGGAAATCGGAGCAAAATGCATCATTACTATAGGTGGCGGTTCAGTAATGGATACCGGCAAAATGGTCGCCTCCGGATGCCGCCTGAAACATCTGCCTGCCGATATGCTTCTCCAGAAATTCCTCATTGTTCCAGAAAAGTCATTGCCCATCATTGCTGTCCCGAGTACAGCAGGGACCGGCGCGGAGGTGACAGTGGGTGCGGTTATAACACAGAGGAACGGAAGCAAGTTTGCCTCTGTGATAGTAGGGCTTAACGTCCATACCGTTTTTCTGGACAGCGAGCTGACTCTCAAAGCCCCGTGGAACATCACTGCTTCTTGCGGAATCGATGCTTTGAGCCATGGCCTTGAAGGGGCCATTGCCGATGTTAAAAGTTTACAGGACGATATTGAAAAGAGCCGGAAGTGCGTGCGTCTGGTGCTTGAGAATCTCCCAAAGTTGAAGGAGCATCCTGAAGACATCGCTGCCAGAGGGGCTATGTGCCTGGCGGCCAACCTGGGAGGTAATGCCATCAATAAGCAGTTGGCAGGATATGTCCACGCCTTCGCACATTCAATTGGAGCGAAATACCATATCCCGCACGGTAAGGCAATCGCAATGTGTCTGATACCGGTTCTGCGGTCTCAAATAGATGCAAGCGCCGGACAGTTGTCGGAACTTGCACATTTTTGCGGTTTTGACAGCGTTAATGCCTTGTTCAATTCTTTGGAATCCCTGATTGCCCTGTGCGATCTGGGCCTTGACGGTTCAATTGTCGCTCCTGAAGATTTTAAGGAACTTTCAATAGCTATCGCAAAGGATTCCATCAACTACTCGGCACCGATGACATTGCCCCGAAGACAAATATTAAGTATTCTTTCTGAAATCAATAAGCAAAAATAAATATGTCATACACAACTTCCGACATACAGCACATAGTTGATGCCCAAAGGACATTTTTCCGTACTGGAGCCACTCTGGATATAAAATGGCGTCTGCACCAGCTGCGCAAATTGCGCGATGCCGTCACCTCTCACGAGAAGGAGTTTGAAGAAGCTCTGCACGCCGATCTGGGCCGGAGCGCTACAGAAGCATACTTATGTGATATAGGCCCTATCGTGGTAGAGATTAACGAGATGCTGCGAGGTCTGCGTCGATGGGCACGCCCGGAGAGACATTTCAGTGGATTGATGTGTTTCCCAAGCCTGACCACAAAAGTCCACAAAATGCCTTACGGAGTCACGCTTGTGATAAGCCCGTTCAATTTCCCGATACTGCTTACGCTCGGAGTGGTAGCTGCCAGCATCTGCGGAGGCAACACGGTTGTAATCAAAGCCAGCGCCAAGTCGCGCCATTGTACGGAGGTAATGAAGAATTTCATTGCAGAGGTCTTCCCACCAGAATTCGTCACTTTGATTGACGGCGGACACGATGTCGCCGATATGTGCCTTGAACAAAGATGGGACAAGATTTTCTACACCGGGTCGCCGAAGGTCGGCAAACACGTCCTGGCCAAGGCGGCTGAGAATCTGACGCCCGTAGCTTTGGAACTGGGAGGGGAAACCGGAAACTGGTGTATCGTCCGCAAGGACGCCGATATCAGTGATGCTGCACGCAAGATAGCGTTCTTCAAACTGTGCAATGCCGGCCAGATATGCATAAACATCAATCAAGTGGCTGTCGCGCAGGAGATAGCTGACGAATTCCTGGAGGCTCTGAAGGCAGCATTTATCCGTCAGATTGGAGAAAATGCGCAGGACAATGAGGAATATCCTAAATTGATCACCCGCCAAGCGTATGACAAGTGCGCTTCCCTGGCAGATGAATATCGTGAACGCATTGTATTCGGCGGTAAAGGAAATACAGATTCGCTGCGATATGCGCCGACAGTCATCTATCCCGTCGGCATAGATGAAGACATTGTCCGGAAGGAGTTGTTCTGCCCTCTGCTTCCCGTGGTTCCATTCAAGGACACAGACATAGACGAAGTCCTCAATGTCATCGAGAGCAGGGAGCATCCTCTTGCTTTTTATCTGTTCACAAAGGATATCAGATGGGCTGAACGAGTGATGAGCTCCCATCAGTATGGCGGCGGCTGCATCAATGAGGTGTGTGTACATATGATGGTGAAAGGTGTTCCGTTCGGAGGAGTGGGTCATTCCGGAATGGGCGCCTATCACGGCGAGTGGGGATTTCGGGAATTCACACACGCCTCTACAGTTCTCAAAGGATGTACACATTTCAACCTTTCGCTGAGAGAGCACCCGTACAGCAAGAAGAAGATTCTTCCCCTGCTTCGTCTTCTTGAAAAATAACGAGCCAAAAGTCCATGTTTAGAAAATCACTTACACTATTTTTTCTGGCGGCATACCACATTGAGAGACAGTCTCAACTTCATATTTGACGGATATCAACCGGGAGACTATGGCAGTAGCACTATTCACAATTGCATCATCCCTCCACAGGGGGCTTCCTGACCCGCAAGATGAAAATTTCATCAAGGAAATCGAAAAGGCTCTCGGGGAGGATTTCGATTTCCAGGAAGACTTCTCATCCTATAACGATATCGACCAGAAATTGATTTACGTCAGGACAGGCGGGTCCGAAGAGATATTCCGAAAACTAGGTCTGATGGGAGAAATCAGACTTCTGACGAGCGGCAAGGAAAACTCACTTGCCGCTGCAATGGAGATACTCTCCTACATAAACCTCAACGGGGGCAAGGGCGAAATCCTTCACGGCAGCGCAGATTATATCGCAAGCCGTATCCGCAGGGAGGCTGACGAGAGCGAAGGGCCGGCAATGACAATGCCCCTCCCCTCCACGGATCTCGGCGGGAAGAGAGTAGGCGTCATAGGAGCACCCTCTGACTGGCTTATCTCATCGGGAGTGGACTACACCAAAGCTGAGAGCCGGCTCAATGTGAAGATGGTGGATATACCCATTGAAGAACTCATCAGAGGAATCAAGGGCCGTGACTGCGACCTTCACTCATTCAAAGGTTCTGAGGCAGTTTACAAAGAGTTGAAACTTATCGCTGACAAGTACAGTCTCGATGCACTTACGCTCAGATGCTTCGACCTGCTGGACAGTATCGGAAACACTGGCTGTCTCGCACTGGCACGACTTAACGCTGAAGGGATAACGTCGAGTTGCGAAGGCGACATTCCCGCCCTGTTCACTATGATGATAGCGAAGGAAATGACGGGCTGTCCCGGATTCCAGTGCAACCTCAGCAGGATCTCCGGTAACGAGCTGCTTTTCGCCCACTGCACCGTACCACTGTCGATGGCAAAGACCTATACCTATGACACCCACTTCGAATCCGGCATAGGCACGGCCATAAAAGCCGAACTTCCGCTCGTGGATGTTACCATCGCAAAACTGTCCCCGGACCTTGAGAACATTGCCGTGATTCCTGGCAGAATACTGAGGAACCAGTCCGAGTCCAACCTATGCCGCACCCAGATAGTCGTGGAAGCGGTAGGATCCAAAGACTACTTTCTCAAACACTCTTTCGCCAACCACCACGTAATAATCCCGGGTCGCCTGTATTAGCAGCCCATATACTTCTTCCTGTCATCCTCCGGGAATTTCTCAATCGCGTAACGCAGCATTGTCCTTGGCATCGTAGCGCATCTTGGTCGGGATTCTCCGGATGCAGGAGATTCCAGATATGCACGCAACAGAGGCTCATCCCGCTTTCCGACCTCCCTCAGCAACCATCCCGCAGCCTTGTGAATCAGGTCGTGGGGGTGATGTAGGAGAATGTCAGCAATCGCGATTGCATCATCACATTCTCCGTGACGGATGAACTGCATACAGCTGACAATCCCGATACGCTGTTCCCAAATGGTACTGCCGTTCCTGGCAAAGTCATACAGGATGCCACGGTCCCTGTCCAGCAGCCAATCACCGAGTATCTCATAGCAGCTCAGATCGACAAGGTCCCAGTTATTGATATATCGGGTGTGTGAAAGATAGAAATTCACACACCTGCGTTGCAGTTCCTTGTCTTTGCGGGCGTGCCTGTATATCTGCACAAGTACGAGCAGCGAGCACAGACGCACTTCGTGCCAGGGACTGGCGATGGATGTCTCCAGATCATCAAGGCTACAGTCCCGCCAGATTTCCTTGACGACACTACGGGTGACTGGCACCTTGATGCCGAGGAAGCGGTCTCCTTCGCCATACTGTCCCTTTCCTGTCTTGAAAAAACGGCTCAAGTTTGCCACCTGCGAATCATCCCGCAGTGTCATCATCCGTCCTTCTATTATATTACGACTCATCATATCTTTTCATCGGTCCAATCCGCTTTCCTTGCTTTTTATTCTCAGATTTTTTTCGAGCAGTTCCACGACTTCCAGAAGCCTCTTATCCGTCTCGGAACTGACCACTACAATGGATAACAGTCCCTTGCGTACCTCCTGTGCGAAGAAACGCATAGGCTGGTCGTTATCTGCATAGGCCTCGAATCCCCAGGCATTCCTGCCGTTGAACATGAACTTGAAAATCGGACAGTCCTCGTCGTCATCATCGAAGCCCACCGTCTCCGCGTAGTTCGCAAAAGCCTGGTCTTCGGCGGTCTCTCCATCCGGCATAGGACCGAGGTAGATATCCACACCTGATGAAGTTTGCCTGTCGGATGCCTCCAGATGTGTGATTTCAGCTCCGGACACATCCGTGAATTCTTCGATGGTGGACTCCCAGCCGGGAAGATTAAGTATAATGTCGTATGTCATTTTTCAACTATGTTTATTGCATCTCAGAGAAATAAACAGTTCTCAAAGGCATTGTATTGCTCTCACCCTTGATGGTAACTGTATCCTGCAAGCGTATGTCCGCAGAGGAAGCGCCTATCTTGATAATAAAATCTCCACTGTCAACTGTCCACCTGCCATTGTCATAATGTCCGAACTGCTGCGGTGACATAAGGAACTCCACGCGACTTGTCTCTCCGGACTTCAGGCTGACCCTTCCGAAACCCTGGAGTCTGATCGGCTGATAGTCCTGTGAAGGCTCGGATGGAGACACGTATATCTGCACAATCTCATCAGCATCCCGCTTCCCCGTATTTGTCACGTCAAAGGCAACCTTAATGGAAGTAGATGTAGAGCGGACCGTTCTGTCCATCTTGAGATTTGAATATTCGAACGTACTGTAGCTGAGACCGTAACCGAAAGGCCAGGCAATCCTTGGATCCTCCTCCGCCGAATAGTCATAGCAGACAGGCTCGTCAAGCTCCACTGCAGGGTAGCTCACACAGAGCTTTCCTGAAGGACTTACATTCCCGTACAGGATATCGGCAAGAGCATTGCCGCCCTCCTCGCCGGGATACCAGGCCTGGATGACAGCCGCGCACTTTTCGGCAAGCCCGGAAATCACCTGGGCACGCCCGCCGAAGACAATCAGCACGACAGGTTTGCCCGTTGCAATCAATTTCTCCACGAACTCTTCCTGGGCACCTGGCAGACGCAGAGTCTCCCTGTCCCTGTTCTCTCCGCAGAGCAGCACATTCTCCCCTACTGCCGCGATTATCACATCACTTGACTCCGCTATGCTCAACGCCTCGTCCGGATTGGACTCCTCACCGGAATCGACACGACGGCGCATACTCCGGAGCGCCTCGATGCGGGAATCTCCACCGGCAGACACATTCATCTCCTCCTGTTCAGTCCAGTCGCATCCGCGCGAATACTCCAGACTGAATCCTGAAGGCATCCTGGACTCCAAGCCCTGCTTCAGGTTCACGATACGCGGGAATATATCATCCGGACTGAGTCTGTGCCAGAAATATGCCATCGCCTGATACGTGTAGTCTCCAAGCATCGCCCACATACTATTGGCATTCGGTCCCGTAAGGGCTATCTTTCCAGGTGATTCGAGAGGAAGTATGCCATCGTTCTTCAGGAGTACTACGGACTGGCTTGCGAGGTCATATGCCGTCTGCCTTTCCTCAGGTGTATCGAACTCGATATGGTCCTCCGAATAAAGTACGGCATTCTCTTCAAGCATCCCCAGACGCGCCTTGAGGGTAAGCACCCTCTTTACCGCTTCCTCAAAAGTCGCCTCACTTACCAGACCTTCGTCAAGAGCCTGCTGCACATACCTGTATGTGCTTCCTGTAGGGAAATCCACGTGATTGCCGGCATTGAGTGTCACAGCGGCCCTGTGCGCAGCATCCGGTTCCGTATTCACCTGGTTGATGGACGAGTAGTCACTGACCATCAGCCCGTCGAATCCCAGATAGTCACGGAGTATTCCGTGCATCAGTTCTTCATTTGCCACGGCATTGGTTCCGTGCACGGAATGATAACCTGTCATTACAACCTTGCTCCCGGCTATACGTATGGCAGCCTCGTGTGTCAGAAGTATTTCTTCCATAAGCTCCTTCACGTCAGCGTCACCACCTCCGCCATAACCGAGGAAATGCTTCGTGCAGGCCGCTATCCCGTTTCTGAATCCACCGTCCTGAAGTCCCTGCACAAATGCAAGACCCATTGATGCGGCAAGATAGGCATCTTCTCCGTAGGACTCTTCAAGACGATTGAAATGAGGGTTCCTCACAACGTCCAGCATCGGCGACAGCGCAAGATACGCGCCTATCTGCCTGGCTGTACGGGCCGTCTGGACTGTCTTGCGCCTGGCAAGTTCGGGATTGAATGAGCAGGCCATACCTATCTGCTGCGGGTATGTGGCCGCACCGTATGTTGCGACCCCGGAAAGCACTTCCTCGTGAAAGAGGGCGGGCACACCCGTAGGTGTGTTCTCCCTGATCCACGCCTGAAGCTCCGCAACCATATCACGGAGGCTGTCAGGGGTCATCATCACGTTGCTTGCATACTGTGAAAAATGGCCTATGCCATATGGCATCGCAGCACGGCATTTTGCCGTATCCAGATGTCCGTCAGTGTAGAGATCGTGAGCATAGAGGCCGCACAACTGGGCGATTCTCTCCTCCTGAGTCATCCTTTCGTACAATTCATCTATCTGACGCTCCACCTGATAGTCGGAGAAAGGGTGTTCCCCCGGAATGATACGGAATTCATTTCCGGTCTTGCATCCTGCGAGTAACGATATCAAGATACCTCCGGCGATAAGGCTTTTCAAAACTGGCTTGGTTTTCATATATGATATATTGTTGATTGCAATAGACGATACAAATATAATCAGTGTCTGAAGAAAATAATATAATTCTTTGGAAATATTGAAAATTAAGCTGTTACAAAAGCTTTGAAGCTTTACCGATTCTGCTTGTCAAAATATTTTGGTACTATGCTATACAATGTATTATATTTTTTATATATATTTGCAATGCCATATAAATGGCAATAAAAAGTATCAGAAAAACAACAGGTATTATGAAAAAGGTGATCAATGCCGGTATCGGAGGCAAAAGTTTCACACTTGATGAAGATGCTTATCAGAAGCTGAATGCATACCTTGATGCCTTCCGGGAAAGAACCAGGATGGGATATCAGACAGGTGAGGTGATGAACGAACTAGAAGAAAGAATCAGGGACTTGTTTATCGAGGATCTGGACGCCTGCAGGCAGGAGGTCATCAGCATCACTATGGTGAACAAGGTTGTCCATCAGCTCGGCATGCCGGACGGGAGCGTTACAGATGATTTCGAGGCGAAAGGCTTCCAGTCAAGCGGCGAAAGCAGGGCGGTAAAGAAACTCTACCGTGACCCGGATGACAAGAAGATAGGCGGAGTATGCAGCGGCATCGCCGCGTATTGTGACATCGACGTCACGGTCCTGAGAGTAATCTTCCTCATAGCACTCGTCTGCGGTTCCGTAGGTTTCTGGATCTACTGCATATTCTGGATAATTGTTCCTCTTGCGCACAGTCCGGTACAGAAATGCGAAATGCGGGGATTGTACACAACACCTGAAAACGTTATGAGATTTTCAAGCAATAAATAAAGATTATGGATACCATAAATGTCAATGCGGACAACATCAAGTCCCAGATGAGGAAAGGTTTCCTTGAGTATTGCATCCTGAGTATCCTGGCCAAGAAAGACGCATATCCGTCAAGCCTTATAACAGAACTCAAGAATGCCAATATGATAGTTGTCGAAGGAACCCTTTATCCTTTGATGATACGGGAGAAGAACCAGGGTCTTTTGACATACAGATGGGAGGAATCCCCTCAAGGACCCCCGAGAAAATATTATTCCATCACCGACAAGGGAAGGGCCGTACTCGCGGAGCTCGACAATGCGTGGAAAGAACTCTCGGACACAATCAATAATCTTGCAGCAAACAGATAGAAACGATGAAGAAAGTAACAAAAGTCAGCATCGGAGGTCTGTCCTTTACTATTGAGGAACAGGCTTATGACACAATAGATGCATATATCAACACTTTGTACAGCCATTACAAAGACAACCCCAACGGGAATGAAATAATTGACGACATTGAAAAACGTATGGCCGAGCTATTCATTGACCACGGCTGCAAGGACGGAATAATCAGTTCGGAAATTGCAGATCTTGTCATTGGGGAAATCGGCAAACCGGAGGAGATATTCTCCGGGCAGGATGGAGCATCCACTGAGGGAGAGGATGAAAAATGCAGGAAACGTATGTACAGGAACCCTGATGACAAGGTAATCGGAGGAGTTTGCGGCGGGCTCGGCGCATATTTCAACATCGATCCGGCATGGTTGAGAATAGCTTTCACAGCTTTGACCGTGCTATCCTGCGTGATTAACAGGGGTTGGTACAACCCGGCAATATTCCCTGTCCTGTATCTGATACTCTGGATATGCATTCCCTTGGCTGTCACCACAGCCCAGAAATGTGCCATGAGGGGCGAAACATTGAAATTCGGTGCCATTGAGCACAAATTCGACAATAACAGGGAACGAAAAGGCGGCAATGCCGGAGGAAACGGTTTCTGGTCCTTCATCGGGAAGATCATCGCAGCAGCCGCGGGATGTATTCTTCTCATCACGGGTCTGTCAGGATTCCTTGCTCTCTTCGCCGTGTTGTTCGGGGTTGCGATAATGGGATTCGCCATTCCGACCGGTCTGCTCAGCGCAATGGCATTCGTCGGATGCAACGCAGCGTGGATGGTAACACTTGCAAAGATACTGTGCATTCTGGCGGTATTCCTCCCGTTCGTAGGGATGTTGTACGGTGGCATTATGGTGCTGTTTCACCTTAAATCCCCGAAATGCAGACCAGGACTGATTATCTTCATCGTATGGATTGTTTCCTTGTTATGCCTTGCAGGCATAGGAATCAGGGGTACAAGCAGATGGTGGCATCATCAGGACCGCCACATCACGGAAGTGGTCTCCCCTGCCAGCGACACACTCCATATCTGCTTTGCCGATGTCGATAAGTGGAAGGACAAAAAGGTATTGGTAGAAGGCGACTGGGACAAATACAGGCTGTATTTCTACGATGACACCGACAGGAAGAACGCCAGCGTCGCCTTATACCCGAGGATAGACATCGACTGGACTTCAAGGGATGACATTCAGGCCGATTTCCGTGCTGCTGCATTCAGGGACGGAATCACCATCGACGAGGTAAACAGGGAGTCAAGGATGGATTTCTATTCATTTTCCAATGACACCCTGACCCTGAACCCGTGCGTACTGGACAAAAGCTCCAAAGTAAGGGAATTGGGGCATACGGTCCGTCTGGACATACCTGAGGGCACCAAGGTAATAATCTCCGAACCTGTGCCCCACGATTTTACGACCGACTTTGAATTCACCAACATCGACATCCTGACGAATTGCTTTGATTTTGGTGATTAAGCTGCGTACGGATACAAGTATTTGCCGCCGTTTTACTATCTTCGCGTAAAATAAAGTTTACCGAAGATGACTATTGATGAGCAATTGGCGCTGATGCGTTCCGGACAGCATTACGATGCGCATACACCGGAGATGCGTGAATACCGCGACGACGTCAAGAAGAAGCTGCACAGACTCAACGTGACGGAATACCATACGGACAAGATGCAGGAAATCATCCGCTCGCTATGCCCGAATTCCGCCCCAGATCTCTATTTGGAGCCTCCTTTCTACTGCGATTACGGTGAGGGTATCTATGCGGATGAAGGCGTGTTCATCAATTTCGGAGCAGTAATCCTTGACGGTGCCAAGGTCACTATCGGCAGAAACACGCTAATCGCCCCCGGTGTGCATATCTATACGGCCGAGCACCCTCTGGATGCAGATGAAAGGGACGAATGGGAGGACTGCCGCCCTGTCACCATCGGAGAGAGGTGCTGGATTGGAGGTCACGCGACCATTTGCCCCGGAGTAACCATCGGTGACAGATGCGTCATTGCGGCCGGAGCCGTGGTGGCCGGGGACATTCCTTCAGATTCCCTTGCAGCCGGAGTTCCGGCCAGGGTCATCAGGGACCTTTCCAAATCAAAGTACAGGGAGGAGAAGTGATGAGGAAACTGCCACTTATTCTGCTCGCATTGGTGACGGCAATGACTTACGGATATGCCAGGGAGGCTGACAGGGACACGATTCCGTCACAACAGCAGAACAGCGCAATATATCTGAACGCTTCATCTGACAGCAAGCCCCGCGAGATATCTCTTGGACTCCCTACCAACACCCTGTCCGCCGTGCAGATTTTTGAGGACGGGCTGCCTGTTTCATATTACATATACCAGCTTCTGCCGTACAAATCCTGGCACGGAGGGGCCAGCGCAAGAAGCAACGGCACTATGGGTCCTATGGAGACCGCTCTGCGCTATGGGGAGATAAACAACTACGTGGACAGCTACAACAAGATCGGCAGCGACAGTTTCCGGGGAGCCATCTCATATACGATAGGTTCATACGGACAGCACAAGATAGACTTCAACCTCTCCGGTCCGATTGGGAAAGGATGGAAATATTCCGTGAGCACATACCAAAATTTCGACCCGGGTTCCAATGCCTGCAAGATGCCGGTCCTGCGTGACAGGCATCAATTCTACAAGGGTGTCATAACCAAGGATTTCAATGACGGCAATGGAAGGATGTCCCTTGTCTATCAGTATGTCAACTATGTGACAATTCTGGACAATTACGGTCCGTTCATCTTCGTCGGGGACGGATCGGTACGACCTTACAACGGATTTTCACTTGGCACTGACTGCTACATCCCGGACATTACTTCGTTCAGATATATGGATTTCAAGACCGGAGAAATGAAGGAGCATCCGTACAGGGATATTGACGAGACTCATCACGTCACATTCACCCTTGAGCGCAGGCTTACGGACAACATTCATCTTGATGTCAGGAGCAGGCTGAAGATCGGACGTTCCAGCCGCGGTGCAGGTTCCATCTCCGGGATTCAGGAAGCCAAGACATCGGACGGATACACCTATGCGGGAGAGGATGAGTTCTCCGGTATGCTTCAAAGAAGGAACATACTGCAGTTCGAAGCATTCGAGACCACCTGGATGAACAATGCTGAGATTCAATTCAGTGTCGGGAAGCACGACCTCAGGGCAGGACTTGACTACCAATTCAACCATAGCGGCGATGTCACATCATCCCTCAATATAGCCCACGAAGTCACCAAGGATCCAGGGGTCCTCTACCTCAACGGGGAGATGTCCTACAATTTCAACTCCTCAGGAGAATACTACGACGGATTCGAGAACAAGGCGGCCATCTACATCAAGGATGACTGGCAAATCACTCCGGACATATTCCTTGCCGCATTCCTCAGAGCCGAATACCAGGGAATGCACGGAAACTCCGCCAACAACATCGGAGAAGATACAAGCAACACAAGGTATCCCGGATTCAACCTTACAAAGGGCAGGACAACCGGTTTCACCGACAACTTCCTCAACGGATCGGCAGGTGTTGATTTCGAATACAGGATAGTGGGAGGTTTGTCTTTGAAGGCCCAGGCTATCTTTACCAGGGCAAGCATAAACAGCTACCATTTCGGAGGAGCACAGCTTCCGTCGAACGATCCTACGGACACCAGATTCGCACAGGCCGGGCTTTCATATGTCAATGACTGGCTGAATATCGTCTCCCAGTTCGTTTACATATCACAGTCCAATTACAAGACGAGAACCACGTTCCAGCATGCGCTCCAGAAGGAAGTCGGCGGATATCCGATCGGATACATTGAGGCCGTCATCCAGCCAATCACCTATGGAGTGGAATCCTTCGGGTGGACCACGGACGCTATCATCAATCCTTTCAACGGTTTCAATCTGCACCTTCAGTTCACCCTCAGAGACCCGAAATATAGGAATTTCGTTTTCAACCCTACGTTCAGCGACGGCGTGACGGAGCACTACGACTTCAGCGGCAACAACGTCACCGGACTGCACAAGATGGAATTCACGATGGATCCTTCTTACACTATCAGAGACTGGAGGTTCTGGCTCACGGCAAGATACATAAGCAAGCAGTTCATAAACAAGACCAACTCCCTGTATTTCAACGGCAGATGGGAGACGTTCGGAGGCATCGACTACAAACTCAACCGGAACTGCCGATTCAGCCTTAACGTGATAAACATCCTAAACCAGAAGGGAGCCAGCGGCAACATCAGTTCGGCCGACCTCGTTACAGACCCGTCAGGATACGCAGACTACCTGATGGCCGGCACTTTCATTCGTCCGTTCACGGTAGAACTTGGCGTAAACATTGATTTCTAAACCGGCACAGATGGCTGAAAGCAAAAAAAACGGGATGGGACTTATGTCCTGCGTGGCCCTCATCATGGGAGCCTGCGTGGGAAGCGCCATATTCTCCATCTCCGGAATCACCATCTCGCAGGCCGGACCGTCGGCTATTCTCAGCTGGTTCCTGGCCGCCGCGATTTTCTCCGCATACGGAATCGTAGTCACGGAACTTGCGGGCCTGTATCCGGAGTCAGGAGGCATATATATGTTCCCTAAATACGCCATCGGCGGCAGCAGGGGCTCTTTCTGGGGCTTCATCAGCAGTTGGGGATATATCGTTTCCAACACTATCGCGATAGCATTTTCGGCCATATATTTCGGCTCATACCTGCAGGCCGGATTCCCGGTCCTCGGTGACAGGACTTCCCTCGCAATAATCGGATTCTGCGTATCCGCCGCAATCTTGTTCCCCGGAGGGAAACGGTCGCAACGTATCCAGAACGCACTTGTGGCAGTTCTTATCTGTGCAATGACCGTTTACTGCCTTACTGCCTTCTTCGGAGGGCATTTCAATACCGGCAATTTCAAAGGATTCTTCACATCGGGCAGCAAGGGCAGCACCGGATTCCTATCCGCTATTCCTCTGGCTCTGGTGGCATACGGAGGTTCAATAGTAATAGCCTTTATGGCGGGGGACGTCAGGAACCCGGGCAAGAACATACCGCGTTCCCTTCTGCTGGGTCTAGGCGCAGTGTCGCTGATATATATTGCTATTATTACAGCCATAACAGGCACTCTTCCCCTGGAAGAACTTCAGAAATCGGAAGAGGCTCGTTTTATCCCTCTGTTCGCATCCATATCCGTCGGCAGTCTCAAAGCCTTCCCTTATCTTGCTAAGGTCGTGTCCCTATGCGGCGCCGTAGCTCTGCTCACTACCGTAACGGCCCTGCTGAGGGTGAATGCGGAGGCAGCCAGGGCTATGTCAGGTGATAAGATCAAGCGCAATGAGGCCATAGTCGTTATGATTCTTATCTGCGTGTGTCTGTGTTTTGCGAAAGGATGGACGATGGAGATGATTTCTCTCGGTGCAGTACTGAATATTGTGTCTATGACAGTAACCTGCATATCACTTATGAAGGCAAGGAAGAAAGTCCTGATACTTCCTATGTCCGTAATAGCCGTCTTCATAGTATGCTATGTCCCTGAAACCGTGAAATCCGGTACCAGAATATGGCTGTTCACTGCCGCAGTCTATGCAGCCGGACTGATCGTTTTCTTCCTCAGAAAGCGCTTTCGAGAAAATCAATGAATCCTTGCACGCTGAGGTCATATCCCCTCACCGGGGCGAGAAGATTGCCGTCAGAATCAAGGAGCGCATAGTTCGGTTGGGCGTTGACCCCGAACCTTTCCCTTACAATATATGAATTGACACGGCCGAGGTCCTTCAGGACTTTGCCGGAAGACGTGGTTATCCACCTGGATTCTGGCAGGGCGGTCTTGTCATCCGTATAGAGGGCGGCTATCACGAATCTGTCCCGAAGAAGTGCAAGCACCTGTGGGTCGCTCCACACTCTTGACTCCATCTCCCTGCAGTTCACGCAGCCGTGACCGCTTATATCCACAAACACACGCTTCCCGGACACCTTGGCCGCTGCCAGGGCGTCTTCAATATTGTCATATCCGACCAGGCCCTGCGGCAGGCTGATAAGGTTAGAAGACGTTTCTCCCTGCTTCTCCCCTCCCATCACAAAATCCTGTGTTTCAAGCGGTGGAAGGTATCCGGAGAGCGCCTTGAGCGGTGCTCCCCACATCCCCGGGATAAGATATACTACAAAGGAGAATACGGCGATTGAAAGGGCAAGTCTCTTTACGGAGATGTATTCCAGACGGTCATCATTCTTGAAACGTATCTTGCCGAGGAGATAGAATCCCAGAAGCGTGAAGCATACAATCCATATTGCGAGATACACTTCCCTGTCCAGAATATGCCAGTGATATGTCTGGTCCGCGACGCTGAGGAACTTGAATCCAAGCGCCACTTCGATGAAGCCGAGCGTAACCTTGACGGAATTGAGCCAGCCCCCGCTTTTCGGCAGTTTCTTGAGAAGAGACGGGAACAGTGAAAACAGCGTGAACGGCAGGGCGAACGCGACACTGAATGCGAGCATCGTGACCATAGGTTCCCAGAATTCCCCTCTGGTGGACTTGATGAGCACAGTGCCAACGATAGGTCCTGTGCAGGAGAAAGACACAAGTACAAGAGTAAGGGCCAGGAAGAATACTCCGGCAAGTCCTTTGCGGTCACTGTTACGGTCAGCGTTGTTTGTCCAGGAGGACGGAAGCACAATCTCGAAAGCCCCGAAAAATGAAGCGGCGAACACCATAAACACTATAAAGAATATGATGTTAGGAAGCCAGTGTGTCGACAGCCAGTTGAATATGTCAGCAGTGACGCTTTCGCCGCCAAGCAGCCAGGTCAGACCAATGATTATACATATCGGCACTGTATATAGCAGGACGATGAAAAGGCCGTACATAAAGGAACGGAAACGCCCTTTCCTCTTGTCGTCAGAACCCTTGAGGAAGAACGAGATGGTCATCGGTACCATCGGGAACACGCAAGGTGTCAGCAGCATAGCCAGTCCCCAAAGCACGGCTTCGAGTATCAGGGCCCAGAGGGTGCCCGCCGTTTCCGTCTCTTCGTCAGCCGGGGTGAATGTGCTTATTGGGATATTGAAATCCCATTCCTCAGGAGTCCGGCAGAAATCTCCGGAGCAGGAACTCCACTGTACCGTTCCACGAACGGAGCTTGCGCCCCCGGGAAGTACTATCCCCTGCCGTATCACATATTCTCCTGTCACGACTTCCTCTCCTTTGTATTCAGAATGCCCGTAGATCTCCACCGGAACGCCATACAGCCCCACCCCTTCGCTGCGGTCGATCTCTATCGAAGTGGCGGATCCGGAAGCCGTCATAGGATGAGTGTAATAGCCTTCGGATACGGTACCGGTGAGGACAAGCATACAGGAATCACCTCTTACTTCTTCCAGTGCGGCGTTCCATACGACACTCGGGGAGTTTCCCGGCAGCTGGGAGAACGTCAGGGCAAGTATTGCTATGAGACTTTTAATCATTGTCTGCTCTTTTTTTGATATGGCAAAGTTACTATTTTTTGTAAATTTGTTGACGATAAGCGTTGGACGCCAATGGCCAAGGAAAAGATAAACATCGACCAGCAGTGTAAGGAACTGATATCCGATGCACGCAAGGGTATCTTCAAGCCCATCTATCTGTTGATGGGTGACGAACCTTACTATCCGGAGCAGGTATGCCAGGCCATTATCGACAACTGCATCGATGAGGCTTCAAAGGACTTCAACGAAACGATATGCTACGGAGCAGACGTCAACGCAGACCAGATAGTCACGGCTGCAAGACGCTTTCCTATGATGGCCGACCGGCAGCTGGTTGTCATCAAAGAGGCTCAGATGATGAAGAATCTTGAAGACCTGAGTTTCTATTGCAACGATCCGCTGGACACCACGGTGCTTGTCATCCTGCTTCATAAGGCTGGAGTGGACAAGAGAAAGCTTCTGTACAAATCAGTCGTCAAATACGGAGCCGTGGTTGACTCGCCCGCCGTCAGGGATTACGAAATCACCAACTGGATAATAAGCTATTACTCCGCACGGGGGCTCCAGATAGACCCGAGAGCCGCCGCTCTGCTGGGTGAATACGCAGGTACGGAGCTGACCACAATTGCCGTGGAGACTGACAAACTTCTGAAGAATCTTCCGGAGAACGTCACCCGGGTGTCTGTGGAAGATATAGAGAAGAACGTCGGCATTTCAAGGCAGTACAGCATATTCGAACTCAACAAGGAGCTTTCTCTGAAGAACAATGCAAAGGCCCTGAAGATAGCCCGGCACATAGGCACAAGCGCGAAGTTCGCAATGCCGATGGCAATCAGCGCAATGTACACACAGTTCTACAGGATTCTCAAGTATGATGCACTCCTGGAGAAGAACAGGTTCCCTTCACAAGATGAAAAGGCTCGTGTCCTTGGAGTCAATCCTTTCTTCTTCAAGGAATATGATATGGCCACTCGCAACTATCCTACCAGAAGTGCAATGGCTGCAATCGCCCTGCTGAACGAGTACGATTATATAGGAAAAGGAGGAGATGGCAATGCCACTCCTCCTGATGAACTTCTTGTCGAATTGACGGCAAAAATCCTGAACCTGTAGCGTCAGGCTTCGATTTTCTTTTCCTTCTCCCTGGTCAGTTTCTCCTTCATCGCATCGACACACGCGGTGATTGCATCTTCGAACGTCTTGGCAGTGCGCTCGATGACAAGCTCATTGCCGGGAACAGGAATCTTGATCTTGGCTCCTTTGGCGTCTTTTTCGAGGGTGAGCACGACTTCTGCGTCTGACTCAGCTCCAGCGAGGAATTTTTCGAGGCGGGCCACTTTCTTCTCTACGAATGCGATAAGCTTCTTATCGGCATCGAACTTCAAGGATTTAATCTTGATTTCCATTTTTACCTCCGTTTTTTGCCCTTGGGTGGGCGTTGAAATAAACTGACTTGAGCCGTTCAATGGAATTGTGCGTATATACCTGCGTCGCCGCCAGCGAGGAGTGTCCCAGAAGCTCCTTGATGGAGTTGATGTCCGAACCCTCTGAAAGCAACTCAGTGGCAATGGTATGCCTGAGTACGTGAGGGGACTTCCTTCCGGTGGCACCGTCAACCCATCCCATCTCCTTCTTTACGTGCCGGTCGACCAGCACAGGATAGAGTCTGGAACCCTTGGCTGTCTGCAGCAGGGGCGCTTCGCGGGATGTATCGCACTCTTTCAAAGAATCAACCGATTGTAAATATAATGAAATTTCGTCACAAAGGACTGCGGGCAACGGAATTTCTCTCATCTTGTCGCCCTTTCCGGTGACACGCATCACCTTGCGCGGAAAATCAACCGAGTCCCTGTTCAGTCCTATCAGTTCGCTCCGACGGATACCCGTACTGTAGAGTATCGAGATTATCATCCTTCCCAGCTTGGCGTCGTATGAACCGAATTCCAGAACTCCCTTTGTCTGCTCGAAGTACTTTTCCATCGCGTCTTCCCGGAAAAACTCCGGGAGGCGTTTTTCAAGTTTCGGTCTTTTCACCTGGCGGGCGGGGTTGGACTGAAGTACCCCCTTCTTGACCAGATATCCGCAATATCCTCCTATAACGCTGAGGTGCAGGTCCGTCGTCCGTGCGGACAATCCGCGATCGTCCATCAGATAGACTTCATAGTTCCTGACAGAGGTGGATGTAGGCAAAGTCTCTCCGTCCGGCAGGAACTCGGAGAATTCATTCAGCACTTCGGAGTATATAGCTACGGTCCTTGGGGAATATCTCCTCACGGAACGGATATAATTTATGTATTCGTCTGATAGAAGCATATGCTATTCACCGACCGGTGACAGACCCATCTCTGATGCCTTGCGGCGCATAAGGGCATCAGCCTCTTCAAAATTATTTCCGATTACCCCGTCAAGGATGGCTTCCTTGACATATTCCTTGATCTCGCCTATTTCCCTGCACGGAGGAATGCCGTACAACTGCATAATGTATTCCCCGGTGACAGGATTCTTGAAATTGCGGATCTGATCCTTGGCTTCGACTTCAACTAGCTTGCGCTGGACGAGTCCGAAATTGGCCTTTATCCTTGCTACCTTCACCGGATTCTTGGACGTGATATCGGCATTGCAGAGCAGCATCAGGTCATCAATATCGTCCCCGGCATCGAACAGGAGCCTGCGTACCGCCGAATCCGTCACACCGTCATCGACGAGAGCAATGGGCCTTAGATGCAGCCAGACAAGTTTCTTGACGTATTTTCCGGCATCTACCGGCAACTTCAGGGAATTGAATATCCCTGGAACCATTCTGGAGCCTATGATTTCGTGTCCGTGGAATGTCCATCCCGCTGCGGGATCATACTTTTTGGACGCCGGCTTGCCCACATCGTGGAGGAGAGCCGCCCACCGTAACCATAGGAAATCCCCTTCCGTCTTGGATGCCGCAACGTTGTCCAGAACGGCAAGCGTATGCTCGAAATTGTCCTTATGTCCCTTCCCGTCAACGGTCTCGACCCCTTTCAGGGCACAAAGCCACGGCATCAGGATGGGCAGCAGTCCGCATTCGTCCATAAGGCGGAAAGCCATCGACGGACGCGGAGTGGAAAGCATTTTGTTTATCTCATCAGTGACCCTTTCCATAGACAGGATATTGACCCTGTCGGCCATACGTCTCATCGAGGCGATGGATTCGGGAACTATGCTGAATGTAAGTTCCGGGGTAGAAAGCTTCGTGGCAAAACGCACCGCCCTGAGCATTCTCAACGGATCGTCCGAATAGGTCGTATCCGGGTCGAGCGGAGTCCTTATGATACCTGCAGCAAGGTCTTTGATGCCTCCGAACGGATCGACGAGCTCGCCAAAGCTGTCCGCCTGCAGGGAGAATGCCATTGCGTTGATGGTGAAATCACGTCTCAGCTGGTCATCTTCCAGGGTACCGTTCTCGACGATGGGTTTGCGCGATTCCCTCCTGTAAGACTCTTTCCTTGCTCCTACGAACTCCACCTCATCACCTTTGTAATGGAGCATTGCGGTACCGAAATTCTTGAAATAGGATACGTATGTGTGAGTCTTCTCACCGACAGCCCTTGCAAAATCAATCCCGCTTCCCTCCACAACGATATCTATGTCATTGGATTCACGTCCGAGGAAACAGTCGCGCACGTACCCTCCTATCGCGAAGGCGCGCACTCCCCTTTCAGCCGCAACTTCGCTTACGACCTTGAATATGGGTTTGCTGAGGAATTGTGCCGTTACTGTTGACATACCATTTCATCATAGACGGGAATGTGGTCCATCGGAACGAACTTTTCTCCGTCGCGACTGTAAAGATAGGTATTATTCCCGTTCGTAAGAATAATGAATCGCACGCTGAGGACCGCATTGTACCTCATTGCCTGCTCCACGACACAGGACGTAATCTCAACCGAAGGACGTTTGCACTCCACGATGCAGAGCGGATTACCCTCCCGGTCATATATAAGGATATCGGCTCTGTATTGCTTCCGGCCGAATTTGAATCCGACCTCGCTCATCATCATATGAACCGGGACGCGGAACGTATCCCTGAGCTCATTAATGAACCACTGCCGCACCTGTTCCTCAGGTGTGGCAGTGATTTCAGTCTTGCGAAGCGGATCCCAGACAGTCACGCGATTACTTCTTGGCTGTTATTGCTGTGTGCTCTATGGCAAGTCCGTCCTTGTAGCAGCCGATGTATCTGTTGAATCCTTCGACTGCAGCCGGATCCGGATCTACGCTTACGCCGGCATTACCCGCGAACACCTGTTTGTCAAGGAATTCTGCGAGGCTGAGTTTGTCATTATTGTTGACCAGGTATGACGCAAGCAAGGCTATACCCCAGGCTCCGCCTTCCCCGGCTGTCTCCATAACGGAAATAGGCGAATCAAGAGCTGCTGCAAGCACTTTCTGACCTACCGTAGTGGACTTGAAGAGTCCGCCGTGTCCGGTAATCCTGTCAACCTTGACGTTCTCCTGCTTGAACAGGATGTCGTTTCCTATCTTGAGGACTCCGACAGAGGCATAAAGCTGTGCGCGCATAAAATTGGCAAGATTGAACTTGTCATTGGCTGAGTGCACGAAAAGCGGCCTGCCGTCGATAAGGCCCGCTACAGGTTCTCCCGATACGTAGTTGTATGAAAGGAGTCCGCCGCAATCAGGATCCCCGTCATCGGCGACGCTGAAAAGCTTTGTGTAGAGCTTGTTCATATCCACTTTCTCGCCCATCAATTCCTCGAATTCCTTGAATATCCCGACCCAGGCATTTATCTCCGAAGTACAGTTGTTGCAATGAACCATTGCAACCGGACTGCCGTCCGGGGTTGTAACCATATCGATAACCTCGTAAGGCTTGGAAAGGTCCTTCTCCAGCACAATCATAGAGAAGGATGAGGTACCTGCGGACACGTTACCAGTACGTTTTCTCACTGAATTGGTCGCAACCATTCCGGTACCGGCATCACCTTCAGGAGGGCAGAACGGTATACCCGGCTTCAGATGGCCGGAAACGTCAAGTTTCGCAGCTCCTTCCGCCGTGAGGCATCCTGCATCCTCTCCCGCCGAGAGCACCTTCGGGAAAATGTCCATCAGTTTCCATCCGTAACCCTTCGGAGCGATGAGAGCATCGAACTTCTCCACCATCCGGGCATTGTAGTTCCCTGTCTGAGGATCGACCGGCATCATTCCGGAAGCATCCCCGACACCAAGGACCTTGCATCCCGTCAGCGCCCAATGAATGTATCCGGCAAGCGTGGTCTGGAATTTAATATCCTTCACGTGGGCATCCCCGTCAAGTATACACTGATACAGATGAGATATGCTCCAACGGAGCGGGATGTTGTATACGAACAGTTCAGAAAGTTCGGCGGCCGCCTTTCCGGTGTTGGTGTTTCTCCAGGTACGGAAAGGGACAAGAAGGTTGTCCTTGGCATCAAATGCCATATATCCGTGCATCATCGCACTGATTCCTATACCGGCAAGTGACTCAATCTCTACATCATACTGCTTCCTGACATCGTTCCTGAGGTCGGAATAGCAATCCTGCAGGCCATTCCATATAGCGTCAAGGCTATATGTCCAAAGTCCGTCCACAAGCTGGTTCTCCCAGGTATGGCTACCCTGAGCTACAGGCTTGTTCTGATCATCGATGAGAACGGCCTTGATCCTTGTAGAGCCGAATTCTATGCCGAGGACGGCTTTTCCGGCCGCTATGATATTTCTTGCGTCTGACATATTACAGCAATGCTTTGTTCAGAAGATAGTAAACCTCGTTGGTACGAAGTTCCTTCTTGAATCCATCAGTTGTGGTATTCTTGTCAATATGAACTATCTCGATACCTGTCATCTCTGCGAAATCATCCCAGTATTCTGCCGTAATGTCATAACTGAATGCAGAATGATGCGTACCGCCGGCGAGAATCCAGGCGCCCGCTCCAATCTCGAATGAAGGCTGAGGAACCCAGAGAGCTGATGCTACAGGCAGGTTAGGCATAGGCTTAGGCTCTATGCATTCGACCTCCTGAGTGATCAGGCGGAAACGGTTGCCGAGATCAACTACGGTAGCCTTGATGCCAGGGCCGACCTTTGAGGTGAATACCAGACGGGCTGTCTGCTGCTTGCGGATACCGATACCGAGGAAATGAACCTCGAGCTTCGGTTTGTCGCTGGCGATGAGTGGACATACCTCAAGCATATGGGACTGCAGGATAGAGCTACGGTCGCCTGCGAAATTGAGAGTGTAGTCCTCAAGGAATGAGCATCCTGTAGGAAGTCCCTTTGACATAACCCAAAGTGTACGGTACAGGCAGGCTGTCTTCCAATCACCTTCAGCGCCGAATCCATATCCTTCTTCCATCAAACGCTGTGATGCAAGTCCAGGAATCTGGTCGAATCCGAGGAAATCGGGAGCGTCGATGTCAGCACCGCCGAGATCGTCGAAATTGGTGGTGAACGCAGTGGCACCCTCATCCTTGAGAACCCTGCGGAGCGCTATCTCCGCCTTTGCGGAATTCTTCACCTTCTCCCAGTATACCTTCTCTCCGGACTCGTCTATCTTGATGGTGTAGAGCTTCTTATACTCCTCGACGAGAGCATCCGCTTCGGAATCCTTCACCTTCCTGTAGTACTCCATAAGAGACGATACAGGATAATAATCAACGTGATATCCGAGGCGCTGTTCGAACTCCACACGGTCACCGTCCGTAACGGCAACATTGTTCATATTCATACCGAACATAAGGCAACGCACCTTCTTTGCGTCGGCGACGCCGGCTGCGACACGTGCCCATACGGCAATCCTCTTCTGAGCTTCTTCGCTCTTCCAGTATCCTACTACCACCTTGCGGCTGACGCGCATCCTTGAACAGATATGACCGAACTCTATGTCTCCGTGTGCGGACTGGTTCAGGTTCATGAAATCCATATCTATCTTGTCCCAAGGAATCTCAGCATTGTACTGTGTGTGGAAATGAAGCAGTGGCTTCTGAAGGGCTTGTAGGCCCTTTATCCACATCTTTGCAGGAGAGAAAGTGTGCATCCAGGTGATAATGCCGACACACTTTTCGTCATTGTTGGCCGCCTTCATCACGGCTTCCACTTCCTCTGACGAATTGGCCGTACCCTTATATACAACCTTGACCGGGATTATTCCACCTTCATTGAGACCGTCAACCATCTCCTTTGAATGGCCGTCGACGATTTTTACGGTCTCCCCGCCATAAAGCAGCTGGGCACCGGTGATCCACCAAAGTTCAAGATTATCGTATTGTTTGATCATAGTAGTATTATTGTTTGTGATTATTTTTTCTGTCCGTAATATGCATTCGGGCCGTGCTTGCGGCTGAAATGCTTCTCGATAAGAGCCTTCATGATGGACGGTCTCCTGAGCGTCAAACAGTTGGATACTCTGTTGACCCTGAAGAGAGTCTCCGCAATGTAATTCATCTTCGCAACCTCTTCAAGAACCTTTGCGTGGTAAACTGCTTCCGCTGCATCCTTACCCCAGGCAAACGGTCCGTGATTCTTGACGAGAACTGCAGGAGTGTGTACAGGGTTGAGATTCTTGAAAGTATCCACTATAACGTTGCCGGTCTCTTCTTCATAATTGCCGTTGATCTGTGCAACCGTCATATCCGGAGTGCACGGAATCGGGCCGTGGAAATAGTCGGCGTGAGTGGTACCGAGAGGTTTGATGGCCATCCCGGCCTGAGCCCAGGCCGTGGCATAGGTCGAATGTGTGTGCACGACGCCCCCGATTTCAGGAAAAGCCTTGTACAGCACCAGATGTGTCGGGGTGTCCGAAGAAGGGCGAAGGTCGCCCTCGACAACATTGCCGTCGAGGTCGACCACCACCATATCTTCTGCGCGCATTGTCTCATAACTGACTCCGCTCGGCTTGATTACGACGAGGCCTGACTTCCTGTCTATTGCGGAAACATTGCCCCAAGTGAAAATAACCAGCCCGTGCTTTACCAGATCGAGATTCGCGCGAAATACTTTTTCTTTAAGTTCTTCGAGCATAATCGACTACCAAAGAACGATATAAATTATAGCTACGATTGCAATGATGCCGAAAGCACCGATCCTGTAACCTTTGCTGGTATGGAACAGACTGAGATCGACAGGAATCGCCTTCTGGTCGCGGAGCTTGTCCATAGAGTTGGAGTACAGCCATACTGCAGGGCAGCCGACGAGAACTCCGAAGAAGAAGAATGCCTGGAAACCGATATCGTTGAGATATGCGATGAAGTTGGTCTCAGGAGTAGCCGTTGCAGGAAGGCAAGAGCCCCAGATAACGACCACAGCAGCGAGAACGATGAAGAATACACCGAGTCCTCCGAGAATCTTCGCCCACTTGAGCATAGTCTTTCTGTCTTCCTCTGAAGGAAGTTCGCACATCTCCGCCTTCTTGTTGTCAATGAGGGAGATGATGATCATCATAGAGAGGAGAATCATAAAGATGTAACCGGCACGGAACTGGAACGGAACGTCTCCGAGGAATACCTTGAAGAGCACTCCGAGAGGGATAGTTGCGATTGCAGTCCATACGGCCGCCTTGCCTGAGGCTCTCTTCCAGAGAAGTCCGATACCGAATACGATAACGATACCAGGATAGATGAATCCGGAGTATTCCTGGATGTACTGGAATGCCTGATCGAGGTTGCCGAGAAGAGGCTTGACAGCTATAGCAGCGATTACGAGGGCTGTAAGCGATGTAAGACGGCCTACAGTCACAAGCTTCTTGTCGCTTGCGCCCTTGTTGATGTACTTCTTGTAGATATCCATCGTGAAGAGTGTTGAAGTACTGTTGAACATTGACGCGAGTGATGAAATGATAGCCGCAGAAAGGGCAGCGAATGTAAGACCCTTGATACCTACCGGTGTGAAGTTGCGGACGAGCCAAGGATATGCGTCATCGGATACGCTGATTGTACCCTGAAGGCCTGCGAATGCATCCGGATGAAGTGAAATATAATATGCGCATACGCCTGGAAGAACAACGATGAAAGGAATCAAAATCTTGAGGAATCCCGCGAAGATAAGACCCTTCTGTGCCTCCCTGACGCTCTTTGCGGCAAGACCCTTCTGGATGATGTACTGGTTGAATCCCCAGTAACCGAGATTGGTAACCCATACTGCACCTACGACAGCAGCGATACCTGGCACATTGGCAAATGCACTGGCTCCGTGGCTCTCCTGGATAACGAGATGCAGGTGACTGTCATTGATATGCTCGCCTGTGGTAAGGTCTGTGAACACGTTGTTGAGTCCGGCGAGCACACCCTCTCCGGCACCGACCGCCTTGAGTGCGAATACAGCCGTGACAAGACCGCCTCCCACAAGGAATACGACTTGAAGCACGTCAGTCCAGGCAACGGATGAAAGACCACCGTATATTGAATATATACCGGCGATGATGTATAGGAGCATTATGATGACCGTCCTCATCGAAATGGTGAAAGTACCGATCTCAAGCATCATGCCCTGAAGACCGAGGATCTGCTCGATGGCAAGCGCTCCGAGCCAAGCCACTGAAGTAAGGTTTACGAATACATAGAGGAACAGCCAGAGGATTGAGAACGCAAGGCCCACACCGTCATTGTAACGTTCACGAAGGAACTGAGGGATGGTGAATATCTTGCGCTTGAGCATCGTAGGGAGTAGGAATTTTCCTACTACGATGAGCGTCACGGCCGCCATAAGCTCGTACGCTGCGGTAGCGATTCCGTCAGCATAGCTGGTACCGGACATACCGATGAACTGTTCCGCAGAAATGTTTGCGGCAATGAGAGATGCGCCGACAGCCCACCAGGTAAGTGTGTTTCCGGCAAGGAAGTAGTCATTTGCGCTCTTCTCGGTACCTTTCTTCGTACGTCCGAGGAAAAGTCCAAGGAAAATGAGCAGACACAGATAAGCGAGGACGATTACAAGATCGACTGTCCTGAATCCCGACGCTGCAATTGTTTCAAAAATATTCATAGTGCGTTAATAATTATTCTTCTACACTGAATGCAAAGATGCAGTGACTGTAATACTTCTCACCTGGACGGAGGACAGAGGATGCCCAGTCGGCCTTGTTCGGATTGTCCGGGAAATGCTGTGACTCCAGGCAGATACCGGCCCTCTTCTGATATACGACGCCGTTCTTGCCGACAGCCGTTCCGTCGAGGAAGTTTCCTGAATAAACCTGTACGCCAGGTTCGTTGGTGTATTCTGTCATTGTAATACCTGTTTCAGGGCAGCTGAGGATTGCAGCTATAACAGTATCGTCACAATTCGAATCAAGTATCCAGTTGTGGTCGTAACCACCGGCGAAAGCGATTGCCTCGAAATCAGTGTCGTCAATCCTGTCACCGATCCTTGTGGTCTGGCGGAAGTCCAGAGGTGTATCATCGAGCGAAGCAATCTCTCCGGTAGGGATGAGGGCTGCGTCAGTCGGAGTGAACGAAGATGAGTTGATGTAAAGCTCGTCATCACATACGCTGTGGTTTGCAGGATCGCCGGAAAGGTTGAAATATGAATGGTTTGTCATATTGACCACGGTAGGGGCATCTGTCGTTGCCTCATAAGCAATGTCAATTGCATTGCCGGAAGTCAGTGTGTAAGTTACGAACGCTGTAACTGCGCCAGGGAAAGCATTGTCTCCGTCAGGTGAATCCATCTCGAGCTTGAGATGGCTTTCATCAGCCTCGACAACCTTGTAAACCTGGTACTGCCAACCGCGTGGACCGCCGTGAAGACAGTTCTCTCCGTCATTCTTTGGAAGCTGATACTCAGTCCCGTCGATAGAGAACGCCGCGCCTCCGATACGGTTTGCGAAACGACCTATGGCTGCACCGAAATCCGATGCGTGATTCTCAGGGAAATAATCGCTGACTTTTCCGAATCCGAGAACGACGTCCTTGAAATCTCCGTTGCGGTCAGGAACGCAGATGGAAACAATGCGTCCGCCGAAATTTGTAATGCAGACCTCCATACCGTTCTCATTGGTCAGGGTATAGAGTGCTGTCTGCTGACCGTTGTACTCACTGACGAAATCCTGTGGATCCAGTCCGGATTTGGTCAACTGCGGAGCCTGAGAGGTTGAACAGGCAACCAGCATGGCGGCTCCGGCGAAAATTGAAAGATAACGCTTCATATTGTATTTGAATTATTTGATCTCAAGTGTGATGATTGATGCTGCAGGCATCTCGAACTCTATGCCCTTGGAAGTCTTCTTGATGTTCTTGAACTCCTTTGTGACAACCTTCGGCTCTGCGCCGAAATCGTTGTAGTCGTGAACATCCTTTGCAGACAGGATACTTCCGGTCACACCGGCCTTGGAAGCAGCCTTGAGGGTCTCCCAACTGAGAGTAACCTTCTGTGTCTGGTCAAGTGAAGGGTTTACGAGAGACACGTGTATGGCTCCGTCCTTGCGTGATGCTGATACGCTGAGTGAAGGAACGGCGCCCTTCTCCGTCCAGAGGAGAGGCTTGCTTTCGAACTCGACAGGAATGAACTCCGCATCCTGATGTACCTTGTACATGTTGAATACGTAGTATGTTGGAGTAAGCACCATCTGCTCCCCTCTTGTAAGTACCATTGACTGGAGCACGTTGACTACCTGCGCGATGTTCGCCATCTTGATGCGGCGTGTGTATTTCTGGAAGATGTTGAGTGAAAGGGCCGCAACCATAGCGTCACGCATTGTACTCTGCTGGAAAAGATGTCCCGGATTCGTGCCCGGCTCGACGTTCCACCAGGTTCCCCACTCATCGACAAGAAGGTCCACCTTGCCCTGAGGATCAAGCTGGTCCATTATGGCGATATGTTTCTGGATGCAAGGCTCGATATCGACAGCCTTCGCCAGGAACTTGTAATAGTTGTCGTTGTCAAACTCGGTGGCGCTGCCCTTGTCATCCCAGTCTATTACGGAATAATAGTGGACTGCGATGGCGCTCATCTTGTCTCCGATAGCCTTCAGGCAAACCTCTGTCCAATTGTAATCATAATCGGATGCGCCTGATGCAATCTTGTAGAGCCTCTCGCCCTTGTAGTCTCGGGTGTATGTGGTATATCGTCTGAAAAGGTCCGAATAATATTCCGGACGCATATTTCCGCCGCATCCCCAGGCTTCGTTGCCGATTCCGAGATACTTGACGTGCCAAGGCTCCTCACGGCCGTTCTCACGACGGAGATTCGCCACGGTGCTGGGAGCATCGGAATTCATATACTCGACCCACTTGGCGAGTTCCTCCGGAGTTCCGCTTCCGACGTTTCCGCTGATATATGGCTCACAACCGAGCTTCTCGCAGAGATTGAGGAATTCGTGAGTTCCGAAGCTGTTGTCCTCCATCGTACCGCCCCAGTTGTTGTTGGCTATCTTAGTACGCTGCTCCACCGGGCCGATTCCGTCCATCCAGTGATAATCATCGGCGAAGCATCCGCCAGGCCAGCGCATAACAGGAACCTGAAGCTCCTTGAGTGCATTGAATACATCAAGACGATAGCCGTCGATGTTAGGAATGTTGGAATCCTTGCCAACCCAAAGGCCACCATAGATACAGCTTCCGAGATGCTCGGAGAACTGACCGTAAATCTCCTTCGGAATGATTGTTCCGTCAGCTGCACTTTCGTGGAGCCGGACTGTGGATTTCTGCTGTGCATACGCCGAGAAACCGGCAGCACAAGCAGCCAGAGTGGCGAAAATCAGACTAATTTTCTTCATATGAATTTTTAATTGGTTATCAAATCTTTCAAAGTTACAAATTTTTTCTGTTTATCCTTTAAGATTAACTCGTACTAGTCTTTATTTTTAAACATTAATCGTCGAATATTTAAATTTACAGACGCATAGTTTTGGTATTATTCTACATTTTTATTATCATTGTGGTAATTACGAAAATTATTACCCAGTAATGAAAAAGACGATAACCATATTCTCCTTGATTCTCGTGTTATGTTCTTGCGGTTCAACCAAAAACACCCCGCAGAAAAATGAAGACCCCGTCAATATAGGCTATGGGAGCATCAGCACGGATGACAACAACTATTCCGTCTCCAAGCTGAAGGTAGACAGAAAGACGGCCGTCACATACACCAATATGTACGATTACCTCAGGGGAAGAGTTCCCGGAGTAGTGGTCAGACCTGACAATACAATCATCGTCAGAGGCATCAGCACAAACAGCGATATGACAGCCCCTCTGATCCTGGTCGATGGCGTAGAGATTGACGACCTCTCCTCTATCGATCCACTGGTAGTCGATTCCGTAGAGGTACTCAAGGACGGTTCCTCATCAATCTATGGAGTCCGCGGAGCCAACGGGGTAATCCTCATCACAACGAAAAAATAGTCACATTCAATAACACTTTCAATATGAAAAAACTAGCAATTGCCGCACTGGCCTTTCTTGCATTGGCTTGTTGCAAAGAGCAGAGCGCCCCTGTACTCACAGTTGAGGGCGGTCAGATTCAGGGTGTCACCACTGACATCAATGGCGTTTTTGTCTATCGCGGAATTCCGTACGCAGCAGCACCTATCGGTGATCTCAGATGGAAGGAGCCACAGCCTGTACAGCCTTGGGAAGGCGTAAGAGACTGTTCGGAATTCGGTCATCCGGGATATCAGGCCGTTCACTATCCTGGCGGATATACGACAGAGTGGGGTTATGGCGCAGAGTCTCCATACAGCGAGGATTGCCTCTACCTCAACGTTTACACAAAGGCTCCAGGACAGGTTGACAAGAAACTCCCTGTAGCAGTTTGGATCCACGGCGGCGGTTACCGCGAAGGATGGGGTTCAGAGCCTGAGTTCGACGGACAGGAGTGGGCAAATAAGGATGTCGTCCTCGTAACCCTCAACTACCGCCTTGGTGTATTCGGATTCCTCACACATCCTGAGCTCAACGCAGAAAGCCCTCACGGAGTATCCGGAAACTATGGTATCCTCGACCAGATTGAGTCCCTCAAATGGGTTCAGAAGAACATCGCACAGTTCGGTGGAGATCCTGAAAATGTAATGATTTTCGGCCAGAGCGCAGGCGCAGGCAGTGTCAAGACACTCTGCGAGTCACCTCTCACAGTCGGCCTCTTCAACAAGGCAGTCATTATGAGCGGCGGCGGTATGAACAAGATATCAAACGCTCCTCAGGTAGGTATTCCTAACGGTGCCCTCGAGACTTCAGCAGCAAGAAGCAAGGAGATTCTCGACTGGGCAGGCCTCACAGATCTCAAGAAGATGCGCGCTGCATCAACAGAGACGATCTATGCCCTCAGTACTATCAAGAATATGGTTGACCCGGCACCGGCTCCTGCAGGATTCGCAGGATTCCGCGGCTTCGGTCCCGCTCTCACCGGTGCACCTGTAGTTGACGGATACGTAAGCCTCCGCAGCTTCGACGAAGCAGCACTTACAGACAATCTCCACAAGATTACATATATGATCGGTTACACCCTCAACGATATGGGTGACATGTCACAGGGTATCGCAGACTTCTGCCTCAACCGCGAGGAACTCGGCGGAGTAGCTTATGCTTATGAATTCGCGCGTCCTCTTCCGGATGACGGTTCACATCCTGAGGTAACTGCAAGACTCAAGGGAGCTTTCCACTCTTCAGACCTCTGGTTCGTATTCAAGTCCCTCAAGCACTGCTGGAGGCCTTGGACACAGGGTGACTGGGATCTCGCAGAGGTTATGCTCACAGCCTGGTCCAACTTCGCTAAGACTGGCAACCCTGGAGAGAACTGGCAGCCATACACCAAGGAGAATCCTAATTTCATGGTATTCAAGCTTGATGAAAACGACCAGGAAGCCTCAGAGATGGGACAGCCGGTAAAGTAAAAGATTGAAATTCACAACGACAGAGGCCGGCCGAAAAGCTGGCCTTTGTCATTAAATCGGATAATGAAATGAAAAGGACATTATTGACACTCGCCTGCCTTCTGGCGGCGTTCATCACAGGAAATGCCGGCAACAACAACCCAGTCCTCTCAATAGAGGGAGGCCAGGTGCAGGGCGTATCCACCGACATCAAGGGAGTGACCGTATTCCGCGGAATCCCGTTCGCAGCTCCTCCAATCGGAGAAAACAGATGGAAGGCACCGCAGCCGGTGATTCCGTGGGAAGGGGTGAAGGTTTGCGACACGTTCGGGCATCCGCCTTTCCAGGGGGCCCACTATCCTGGCGGATATACCACCGAATGGGGTTACGGCAACGAGGCTCCGTACAGCGAGGATTGCCTTTATCTCAACGTTTGGACAAAGGAAGCCGGCAATCCTGACGCAAAGCTGCCGGTAGCCATATGGATCTTCGGCGGCGGAATGCGCGAAGGATGGGGCTCGGAGCCCGAGTTTGACGGGCAGGAATGGGCAAACAAGGATGTGGTTCTGGTATCATTCAACTACAGGGTCGGTCCTTTCGGATTCTTTGCACATCCAGAGCTGTCGGCAGAAGACCCGGAGCACGCCACAGGAAACTGGGGTACCCTCGACCAGATAGAGGCTATGAAATGGGTGAAGAAGAATATCGCCCAGTTCGGAGGCGATCCGGACAACGTGATGATTTTCGGTCAGAGCGCCGGATCCCGCAGCGTAAAGTTCCTGTGCTCATCACCTCTCACGAAGGGCCTTTTCAACAAGGCTGTCATAATGAGCGGTAGCGGACTCGCGATACCGCAGCAGCCTATGATGACTCTTGCAGAGGCAGAGGCTTCCACAAAGGAAGTGATGGACTGGGCCAACCTCAAGACGCTCAAGCAGATGAGAAACGCAGGCACGGAGACCATCTATGCTCTCGGGACCATCTACACCAATGTCACAGGCAAACGCAGTTGTCTCACAGCAGCCCCTATTTCCCCTTACATCGACGGATACGTACTGCCGGAATCATTCGATGACGCCTGTCTCGACGGCTCTCTTGCAAACGTTCCTTATATGATTGGGTTCACACTGAACGACGCTGGCAATATGGAGTCACAGATCGTTAATTTCTGCCTCAACCGTGAGGAGAAGGGAGGCACGGCATACGCATACCAGTTCGCACGTCCTCTTCCTGATGACGGAAAACACCCGGAAGTTACTTCCAGACTCAGGGGCGCATTCCACTCTTCAGACCTCTGGTTCGTATTCAAGTCCCTCAAGCACTGCTGGAGGCCTTGGACGCAGGGTGACTGGGACCTTTCGGAAGCTATGTTGACAGCCTGGTCCAATTTTGCGAAGACCGGCAATCCTGGAGGAGACTGGAAGCCTTACACAGAAGACAACCGCAACTTTATGGTATTCAAACTTGACGAAAACGACAACGAGGCATCGGAAATCGGCCAGCCGATCAAGGCTCCCTGGCCTATGATGCCGAGATAAATCTTAAATAAACAAGAATACGTTATGAGAAAAGCCACTATTTTGACTACGGCAGCGCTGTGCCTGCTCGCGATTTGTGCATCCGCACAGGTAAAGGAGGATTTCAAGCCATCAACCACAGTACAGTCAGGCAAGCAGTTCCCTGCAGTCAATTCCGACAAATGTGTCAGGGTAAAGGTATCCGCCCCGGACGCCCAGTCCGTGAAATTGGATATCGGCGGAGTGAAATATGACCTTGTCAAGGGCGAGGACGGCTCCTGGATTGGAGAGTCAGCCCCGCAGGACGAGGGTTTCCACTACTATCACGTCATCATAGACGGAGCCGTATGTCCAGACCCGACCGCACTGTATTATTATGGTTCAGGCCATTGGACAAGCGGCGTTGAGGTTCCTGCATATGACGGAGAATTCTTCGAGGTGAAGAATGTTCCTCAGGGGCAGATCCGCGAGCTTTATTACTGGTCAGAGGTCACCCAGGCCATGCGTCACTGCTTTGTCTATACCCCTGCAGGATATGACGGCAGCGCAGACAAGCGTTATCCAGTGCTCTATATCCAGCACGGAGGCGGCGAGAACGAATATGGCTGGGCCCAGCAGGGCAAGACAGCCCAGATTATGGACAACCTTATCGCCGAAGGCAAGGCAGTGCCTTTCATCGTTGTGATGGAGTGCAGCGACGCTTCCCTTCCACGTCCGGAAGGAGCAAAGGAATTTCAGGCATTCCCTCAGGCCATGCCGCAGAGAAGACCGCAGGGCGCTCCTGCCGGAGGATTCGGCGGATTCAATCTGGCAAGTATGTTCGCTGTCTATGACCGCGTGATGGTGGAGGACTTGATTCCAATGATAGACAGGGAGTTCCGCACCATCGCCGACAACGCGCACAGGGCTATGGCCGGCCTCTCGATGGGAGGAATGTGCACCAAGGCCATCACACTCAATCATCCTGAGGTATTTTCAAACATAGGCATCTTCAGCGGCGGCACAATCACCGTCAAGGATGCCGACAGCACACCGGGATTCCGTGACAGCAACAAACTCGTGTTCGTCGGTTTCGGAAGCCGTGAGCTTGCCAACAGGGTGCCTGGCTTCGGTGACGGCACAGACCCTAAGGAAGAGACCGAGGAGGTCAAGGCATCGGGAGTCAACGCACACTTCTACGTTTCCCCTGACACTGCGCACGAGTGGCTGACCTGGAGGCGCTGCCTCTACCAGTTCGCCCAGCTGCTCTTCAAGTAGACAAGAAGCGCATTCCGAACCGATGACTAGGATACTGTTTGTCTGCCACGGAAATATCTGCCGTTCCCCTATGGCAGAGTTCATTCTGAAGGCCCTCGTGAAGGTCAGAGGTCTCGAAGCGGACTACCTCATCGAGAGTGCGGCCACTTCGACGGAAGAGATCGGCAATCCGATTTACCCGCCGGCAAAGCGTTGCCTTACCCAGCACGGAGTGCCTTTTGACAGCGGAAAGACAGCCAGACAGGTACGTCCGGATGATTATGACAGATTCGACCGTATCATCTGTATGGACAGATCCAACCTCAGATGGCTCCAGCGAATCATCCCGGATGATCCGCTGCACAAGATTCACCTTATGATGTCCTATACCGGGAGCGGCCGTGACGTGGCCGATCCCTGGTATACGGGCGATTTCGAGACCACTTTCCAAGATATTCTGGAAGGTTGCGAGTCGATGCTCTCTTTGAGATGAGGGAATACAGAAGCTTTTCCGGATACTTGAATTCCATTTTCGGAGGCAGAGTTCAGAAGATTGCAGTCAACGCAGGGCTTGGCTGTCCTAACAGGGACGGCAGTGTCGGGACCAGTGGCTGCATTTTCTGCAACAATGCCGCATTCAACCCGTCATACGCATTTGGTGGAGGAAGCATCACCAAACAGCTTCAGGCGGGAGTCCGGTTTTTCAAAGACCGCGGAGAGGTCAAGGGTTATCTCCCCTATTTCCAGTCTTTTTCAAACACTTACGGACCTACGGACCGGCTTGTCAGCCTGTACGAGGAGGCGCTGTCCTTTCCCGGTACGCTGGGGCTTGTCATTGCCTCAAGGCCAGACTGTCTAGCAGATGAGCTAATGGACTATTTCGAGAGAAGGTTCGGCTGCAAGGCTCCCGACGGACATCCATTCCTCCTGTTGGAACTCGGAGTGGAATCGACAAATGACAAGACTCTTGAAAAAATCAACCGGGGGCACGATTTCGCCTGTTTCGAAAGAGCCGTCCTCAATGCCTCATCACGCGGAATCGCCGTCGGAGCGCACCTGATACTCGGTTTGCCGGGGGAAGGTCCTGAAGATTATTTGGAGCACGCCCGCAGGCTGTCCGCGCTCCCCCTGACCACATTGAAACTGCACCAGCTCCAGGTCATCAAGGGAACCGCACTCGCACGGACTTATGAGGAGGACCCTGATTCCCTTAAATTGATGACTGCGGAAGAATACTCAAGAATTGTCAGTTTGTTCGTTGACAATCTCCGTGAGGACATCGTGCTTGACAGGTTCGTATCGGAAACTCCGCAGGATATGGTCATAGCCCCGGCCTGGGGGCTCAAGCCGTCAGAATTCGCTGAACTGCTGAAGAATTTCTAACCCTCTTTTTGCTATCTTTGCAGCCAATATGAAAGTTGAACTGGCGGGACATTACGGACTGGGGCGTCTGGTCAGAGCCAGTATGCCCACAATTGCAATGATGATCATCACATCCGTCTACAGTATCGTTGACGGATTCTTTGTCTCCAATTATGCGGGAAGCACGGCATTTGCTTCTATGAATCTTGTATGGCCTATCCTGGCCCTGATTTCCGCAGTGGGGCTTATGATAGGTACCGGAGGAAGCGCCCTCGTGTCCAAGACCCTCGGAGAAGGGGACGTCAGAAGGGCAAACGAAACGTTCACATTGCTGATTCGGACGGCAATCATCATAGGGATTGCCATCACTGCCGTTGTTTTCATATTTATGGAGCGACTCACCATTGCACTTGGAGCGGAAGGAGATATGATTCCCCGGGCAACGATGTATGGAAGGATTGTCATCCTGGCAATGCCGGCGTTCATCCTGCAAATGGCTTTCCAATCTTTCTATATGACCGCCGAGATCCCGACGTTCGGCACCATGATGAGCATCCTGAGCGGTTGCATCAACATAGCGCTTGACGCCCTTTTCGTAGTAGCATTCAAATGGGGATTATCCGGTGCGGCAGTAGCCACGGCAATATCCCTCTTCGTCGGGGGAATCCTGCCGCTCTGGTATTTTTCTTCCGGAAGGAACACGACACAACTGAAGCTCCTGCGCACCTGCGGCACAAACTGGAAAGCGATAGGCCAATCGTGCACGAACGGCATGTCCGAATATGTTGGGAACATAGCCTTGAATATCGTCAGTATAGCCTATAACCTCCAGCTGATGAAATACATTGGAGAGAACGGTGTTTCGGCATACGGTATCATAATGTACGTAGGATTTATTTTCTCCGCCGTCTTCATAGGCTACAACCTGTGTGTCTCTCAGGTAATCGCCTTCAATTTCGGGGCGGGAAACAGGGATGAACTGCGCAGCCTTCTGACGAAAAGTATTCTTCTGACAGGAATAGGGGGCATTGTCCTGACCGCCCTCGCGGAAATTTCGGCGCCCACACTGGCTCGCATCTTCGTAGGCTATGATGCTGATTTGTGCGAGCTGGCCATAAGGGCCATAAGAATATATATGCTGAGCTTCATCCTGTGCGGATTCAATATGTTCTGCTCCGCTTGGTTCACGGCATTGAGCAACGGGCTTGTATCCGCAGCCGCAGCGTTCACAAGGACTCTGATATTTGAACTCGGCGCCGTAATGGTTGTCCCGGCCATCATAGGGATTGACGGGATATGGGTCTCTGTCAGCATCGCGGAAACGCTTGCACTGATTATGTCCGCCGCCCTGATCTTTGCATACAGGAAGCGTTATCTGATTGATCCCAGCGAAAAGATTCTGAAGAAATAAAGTCCTTCTTTTTGCAGTTTACTCAGAAATGGAGATTACTTCCATCAATTGGTCGCAGATAGCCTTCATACCATTGATGGAAGGATGTCCGTTCTGCTTTTCGATGTCGTGAAGCTCAATCAGTTTCACTCCGAAGTGGTTGCAGACCACCCTGAAGGATTCGTTGATCTCCTCCCTGAGTTCCGAATTCAGGATGGCGTAAACGGTCGCATTCGGATAGATTCTTGCAAGAGCGTCCAGAGTATATGCCAAAGCCGGGCGGAATGTGTTGCAGTCCTCCTTGGTGATGTCCGAGAACTTGTACTCTCCCACAGGAGAATTGGCCCAGGCATCATTGGTACCACCGAACACGAAAATAATATCCGGATTACCCAACTTCCACAAGCGGGAGTTGAATGACGAATTCGCCGAATTCCATCCGCCGTACCCTATGTTACAGATAGTGGTACCGCCCCAGGAATCGTTCACCTCCAACTTATATCCCATAGCCTCATTGAAAAGGCTCCACCAGGTCTGACTCACTTCCGTGACATCATTCCGGTCATTCGGATAGAACGGAGCATACCCCGGAGGGTTGACTCCTTCGAAGGTTGAATAAGAATCACCGAGGATGGATACTTTCTTTGTCTGGGCATTGACAGATACTGCCAACACGATCATAGTCATAATGACGGTAACAATCTTTTTCATAAAAATCTTTCCTTTTACACAAAGTTAGTCAATTCCTTATAATCCGCATCCGTCGCCGTATCAAAAATTCACATTTCTATTGCCGGAAGGTTGACGGAATGCGTCTAAATCAAAAGTTGGCAAATCGAGTATATGTATCTACTATTCGAGCGTATCCCGGACTGAAACTGAAGAATGACAGTCTGGAATGTATAGAAATTGTTTCTGTCGAAGACTTTTCCGGTCTTAATGACACGGAAGGACGATTTGGATGAAGATGGAGGTTTCTGTCACACGCATTCCCCTCTCCTCCGTCACCAAAGATGAAGGACAACAAGGTCGCTAATATGAGGACAAAACTTTTCATTTACTCACTTGGGGCGAATTTATGAAAAGAATCCAGATTTCCAACTGCACGGACTCAGGACAACAAATTCGCCTAGCATTTCTTTGGACCGAAAAGGAGGAACAAGGTTTTTCTTTCCTTATTCCTCCTATTGATTATCAGACTATTAGCTGATATTTTCGATAGCACGTTTGGCTAATATTCCTCCTCGTTGAAGAGTAAAAGGGCCCTATTACAGCTATCTGTGGGGCATTTAGGCTAAAAATAGGATAACTTATTTTTCCGCTACGTTCCGTCATATTCCTATCCATAAGTGCTCAAAATGCCGTTTTATAGTTAGCCTGATTTTTCAAAAGTCAGGCTAACAAGCGAACCGTTCCGCCTCATTCCGCCAGGTTCCACTCGCAATACTCTTTCTTCTTCAATTCCTCGTGATTTTTGAAAGTAAGCCTAAGTTAGCCTGATTTACCCTGCTTCACGAAAGAGAACTTTTTTCTTACGGAGGAAGAATAGGAGGCAAAAATTTTGCCTCTAAATTAGGCTAAAATTTATGGGTAGTTCGTGGTAAATCATTAAATATCAATAGGCTTTTATGAAGTTATAGCCAGAATCGCAAAAATTGCCATAAACTGACATACAAAGAATACGGTTCAAGAGCCTGATACAACTACTACGAATTACAGAATTAGCCAGGCAATATTGCCGTGCCAATTCTGTAAGGTAAACAGGCTTTAGTTCTTCCCGAAAGACCAGGCCTCCATACTTTGATAGCTCTCGCACATCTCACGCCATTCGCGGCGTTCATCTTCTGTGTAGAACAGATAATTACGTTCCAGTCTACTACCCTTGTATTCGCTCTGAAGACTCGAATATTGCTCTATGAGAGACTTACATTTGCTGTGCATAGTAAGAAACCGATAATACAAAGGTAATACAGGACGTTCACTGTCCATATCCTGAACCCAAAGCAGATCTGAACAAGGAGAAATTACTAAGGCAGCATTCTCGAAACACCGGTATGCTTGTCTATAGTAACCCGCATTAAGATAGAATTCAGCGTATTCTTCCCACGCACGACTCCTTTCGAGCAGCCACTCCTGTTCATCTTCGTATTCCGAGGAATCAAGCCTTGCGATCTTCTCCTCATAAGGGATTTTCATTTCATTTACGAGGGAAGGAATCATCCTGACCTGGCCTTTCTCGGTCCAGGCAACAAGAGAATAGGATTTGTTTGCCATATCACACAAATTTATATCAATGAACTATGCCGGGGCCCCTGGCCTTGCACAAGGGTATAATCCTCCCTTGTAAGTGGGCCTTTGCCCGGATTTGCGTGATATATTTGAACTGATTACAAAACAAAGACGACGAAACATATTCAAATCTATCACTCTGCCTGTAATAATTTTTAGAAAAAGCGTAACTTCGCAAGTGTAAATCACTCTATGAACTACCTTGGAGAAATATTGTCGTTGTCAGTGGCTTTCTCATGGACGGCTTCGGCATTATGTGCGGACATTGCCAGCCATAAGATGGGTGCGCAGCCTTTGAATCTCATCAAACTGGGGCTTTCACTCATCCTTATCGCAATCTTTCTAATAATTGTCACAGGTTCTCCTTTTCCCATAGGGGCAGATTTGAGCACCTGGTTCTGGCTTGCCCTTTCCGGTCTGGTGGGCTATGTGTTCGGGGACTATTGCCTGTTCAATTCCTATGTCATTTTCGGAGCCAAATTCGGCCAGCTCTTTATGACTATTGCACCGCCCATTGCCGGAAT
>JAZUKB010000021.1:0-4260 GCA_045643085.1 Candidatus Cryptobacteroides sp. | reverse complement strand
GTTGTACCCTGACGTGCCAGTAGTGATAGGAGGCATAGAGGCCTCTCTAAGACGTGATTCCCATTACGATTATTGGTCCGACAGCGTGAGACCTTCGATTCTGGATGAATCGGGAGCCGATTATCTCGTCTGCGGAATGGGTGAACTTCCCATATTGTACCTCGCTGACAAATTCGGGAGGAGATATGGCAGAAAGGTGACCCTGAAAGTTGCCGGGGATCTGGAAAGTCTGGTGCACGTTTCCGGAAAGACGATAACTGCCGACCCGTTAAGCCGGGATCAGATGGACTGGATATATGATCTTCCATATACGAAATTGCCGCATCCCAGATACAAGGGCAGGAGAATCCCTGCCTATGATATGATAAAGTTCTCGATTACAACCCATCGCGGCTGTTTCGGAGGATGCAATTTCTGTGCAATCACCGCCCATCAGGGAAAAGTCATTCAGTCAAGAAGCGAAGAGTCAGTCCTCAGGGAGGTGAAGAGGTTGACGGAGCATCCTGAATTCAAGGGCGTCATCACGGATCTCGGGGCTCCCACCGCCAATATGTATATGATGGGCGGGAAGAACACTGAGCTATGCGCGAAATGCCGGCGGACCTCCTGTCTCTTCCCATCGGTGTGCGGTAATCTGAACCACGAACATACACCGCTCCTGCAGCTTTATGAAAAGGTTCTTTCGATTCCCGGCGTGAAGCACGTCTATATCGGAAGCGGCATAAGATATGACCTTTTCCTCGACCAGAACGGGTTCCTTGACGATGCGGGCAGGAGATATTTCGAACAGCTTGTGCTGCGCCACACGTCCGGCAGGCTCAAGGTTGCCCCAGAACATACTGAAGACCACGTGCTGGAGGCGATGGCAAAGCCAAGCTTCATACTTTTTGAAAGGCTGAGGGTTGAGTTTGACAATCTCGTGCGCAGGAACAATCTCAAATATCAGCTTGTTCCGTATTTCATCTCGTCACATCCCGGATGTACTCTCAAGGATATGGAGGCTCTCTCCAGGAAAGCCGCCCTGCACGGTCTATATATGGACCAGGTGCAGGATTTCACGCCGACACCTATGAGCGTTTCGACACAGATGTTCCACACGGGAATCAATCCCTGTACGGGGGAAAGGGTCTTCGTGGAACGTGATATTCACAAAAAACAGTTGCAGAAATCCTTTTTCTTTAAAAAACGGTGATTTTTTTTGCTTGTATAAAAAAAACGGCATATAATTGCAATACAAAACAGAATCACATATATGGCTGAACATACAAACAAGAAAAGAGCCGTCATAAGCTATGACAATATGTCCCAGGAATTGCTGGATGCCTTCAAGGAAAAGTATCCTCACGGTTATGCCGATTATATGGGGGACATTTTCAGAGTTGACAAGCCGAGCGGGGATTTCTTCTATGCAGTGTCACTCGAAGTCCCGGATGCGATTTATCTGGTTAAAATCAATGTGAAGATTGATGATTATCAGGATCTGGAAAACGATTTGTACAAGGATGATGACAGGGACGATGAGGATGAGGAGCAGGAGACTGATGACAGATTCCCTGAGCCGGATGACGATATAGCCGCGGCCAAGGCGGCAGAGGCGGATGACGATGAATAGGTCTTTCTCTGAAAAGACCAGGCTGCAGACTCTGGCAATCGTGGTTGGATTGCTGTGCGGTCTGTCCGCAGTCATATTGATAAACCTGATCCATCTGATTCAGAATGGGTTGGGTTTTCTCTTTGAAGAACGTTATGACTGGGTCCTCTACTTCCTGTGTCCCGGTTTCGGAATGGCGTTGTCACTTCTTTTTGTGAGATTCATAGTAAGGGAGGATATCGGTCACGGAGTTACCAAGGTCCTTACCGCCATTTCCAAGAATGACTCCAACATTTCCCGCAGGAACACCTGGGCTTCTGTCGTGTCAAGTGCCCTGACAATCGGTTTCGGGGGCAGTGTGGGAGCTGAGGCGCCGATTGTCTATACCGGTGCCGCGATAGGTTCGAACATTGGCCGAAGTGCCGGGCTTTCTCAGAAGAACGTTACGATACTTCTCGGATGCGGAGCGGCGGCTGCCATTGCCGCGATATTCAAGGCTCCTCTCGCAGGAGTTCTGTTCACTCTGGAGATACTGATGTTCAATATCTCGATGACATCCATCCTCCCGGTCCTGATATCATCCGTCACCGCGACGGTCGTCACCTATCTGCTTATAGGAAATGAAGTCACTTTCGCCAATTCCATTGCAGATTTCAGAATGTCGAACCTCCCGTTCTATCTTGTTCTGGGTGTTTTTTGCGGTGGAATGTCGCTTTATTTCATAAAGGCCACACTAAAAGTCGAGGACAGGATGAGAGCCGTGAAGAAGACATCTGTCAGGTGGGCGGTATCCGCCATAGCCCTCGGTATCGTGATTTTTGCGTGTCCTCCTCTGTTCGGAGAAGGGTACGGCTCTCTGACATATATGCTGACCAACAATGCGGAACATATTACCGCCGATTTCTCGACAAGTCTGCTCGGCAATCCGTGGGTGTTCCTGCTGTTCGCTGCGCTTGTGATGTTTCTCAAGGTGTTTGCAACCGCATTGACAAACAGCGGAGGCGGTGTCGGAGGAACGTTCGGACCAACCCTGGTGACCGGAGGTTTCGCCGGTTTCGTGGTTGCCCGCCTTATAAATATGACCGGATTGGCAGTTCTGCCCGAGGCCAATTTCGCCCTTGTGGGAATGGCCGGTATGATGGCCGGAGTGATGCAGGCGCCGATGACTGCAATCTTCCTGATAGCCGAAATCACAGGAGGCTACGAACTGCTGCTGCCGCTCATCATAACTTCAATAGCAAGCTTCGCCACGATAAGGACTGTGGAACCGTATTCCATTTATACGAAGAGAATTGCCGCAACCGGTGAACTCCTGACTCACGACAGCGATCAGGCGGTGCTGACTCTTCTCAAGACATCGAAACTTATAGATACTGATTTCGTGAGCATCAGGCAGGATTCATATCTGGGAGATGTCGTGGAAGCGGTCAAAAGTTCCTCCTGTGACCATTTTCCAGTGGTTGACAGTCAGAATCACTTCTGCGGTGAAATAACTTTGAACGACATCAGGTCCATAATGTTCGACAATTCGGCATACGGCTCAGTAAAAGTCGTTTCGATAATGAAAAGTGTTCCCTCATTCGTGTACACGGATGAAAGTATGGAGAGTGTTATGGCCAAATTCGAAAGGACAGGCGCAATGACACTTCCTGTGATGGACGATGAAAACAAGTTTCTCGGTTACATATCCAAGACGGAGATTTTCACCTCATACCGCAACCAATTGAAGGAGTTTTCCAATGAATAGCCTCTATGTCAGTTATATGGCATCTCAGTTGTCCGTAAGGGAGTGGCAGGTTGAGAATTGCGTGCAGCTTCTTGAAGAGGGGGCCACCGTGCCATTCATAAGCCGCTATCGCAAGGAGCGGACCGGCTCGATGGATGAGGTGACCGTGGCGGAAGTCAGACACTGGTTTCTCAAGTTTTCCGTGCTTGAGAAGAGGAAACAGACCATATTGAAAAGCATTGAGGAACAGGGCAAGCTTACGGATGAACTCCGGGATTCCATTCTTCAGCAGACGGATCCGCGTTCTGTGGAAGATTTGTATCTTCCTTTCAAGCCTAAGCGTCGTACCCGTGCCACGGTGGCGAAAGAGAACGGACTTGAACCTCTGGCCGTCAGAATTCTCGATTTCTCCTGCAGGCATCCCGAAGACGAGGCGAAATGTTTCATAAAGGGATCAGTCGGTTCCGTGGAGGATGCTCTTTCGGGCGCGAGAGATATAATTTCCGAAATTATATCTGAAAATCAGGTGGTCAGGAACTCTCTCCGGGACCTCTACTCCAAATGGGGAAGTGTATGTTCCAAGCTCTCTCCAAAAATGCAGGGCAACCCTGAATCAGAAAAATATCAGAACTATTTCGATTATGGTGAAAGGCTGGACCGCATTCCATCCCACAGGCTTCTTGCCATTCTGCGGGCATCATCCGCAGGCATTCTGAATGTCAGGATCAATGTCCGGCAGGAGTATGCGCTCGAACGCATTTGCCGTCAGGTGGTGGAAAAGAGGGAAGCCGGACCTTCGCCTGAATGCAGGCGGCAACTCAATCTTGCAATGGAAGATTCCTATAAGAGACTTCTTCATCCGTCAATTGAGAACGAGATTCTTGCCGAGGCGAAAGAAAAGGCTGACATTCAGGCTATAAAAGTTTTCGGACAAAATCTGCGG
>JAZUKB010000020.1:0-7871 GCA_045643085.1 Candidatus Cryptobacteroides sp. | reverse complement strand
CACTCCGCTTGTCTGGAAGGCCCTGTCTCCGGCCACGGAGAAGAGCTTCTGGTAGTAGTAGTTGCAGCTGCGCCACATCCCTCTGTTGTCGAACCAGATGAGGTTGGAGTTCCATTTGTTGAATCCCTTCTTGCAGAAGAGAGGGGCGTAGGCGGCCATCACTACCATATCTGAATTCTGCTCGAGGCTCGTCCAGTATGCAGCTTCTGCCATTGCCGAGGCGTAGTCGTTGTTGGCTCGGTTGTTCGCGAATTCTCCGACGAAAACACGTGTAGGGCGCTCTCTGTCGTATGTGATGCCTTCGTTTCCGCGCACCTTGTCAGCGTGGTAACGGTCGCCGTTCTTGTAGAACCAGTCGTTACTCATATAATAGTGTTCGTCAACTATGGTGTCCTGGTACTTGGAGTCAATCTGTGACATATTGGCATTGAACTCCGGCCCCTGTGCGGCTGATCCTGCCGTGGAGACGATGGTGATGTCAGGATATTTGGCCTTGACCTCGTTGTATATTATATCGAAGCGTTCCCAGAACTCAGGTCCGCGGTTTTCGTTTCCGATGCCGAGGTATTTGAGATTGAATGGGGACGGGTGTCCCATCTCCGCACGCACCGCTCCCCACTTGGTATCCGTGCTGCCGTTGCAGAACTCGATGAAGTCGAGTGCGTCGTTGACGAAGATGTCGTGGAAGCGCTGTCTGTCGGCTTCGGTCTCGAGCGGGGCGATGTACTGATGCCCGGCGAACTGGCAGGTCACACCGTTGTTGAGGACAGGAAGAGGCGTAGCGCCAAGGGATTCTGCCATAAGGAGATATTCGTAGAACCCAACGTACTGCGATGTGTAGTAGCCCCAATGGTTACGGAATCCGAGTCGCTGTTCGCGTGGTCCAATGGAGTTCTTCCAGAACACCTGCCCGAAGTAGTTGGTGCCTTCCGATGCACATCCGCCAGGGAAGCGCATAAATGTCGGGTGAAGGTCTGCTAGAGCCTGCATCAGATCCTTGCGGAACGGGCCGTACTTGCCGTCCTTCCAGAGTTTCGATGCTTCCGGCAACAATGTCACGAAGTCGAGGTAGAATGTTCCTTTCGCGTCAGCGACTATTGCCAGACGGCTGTCAACACTTCTCTCAGCCTTGAGAGTACCGGTGTATTTCTGCCAATTCTTCCTGAGCCTGCTGAAAGTGATGACATTTGAGTTGATTCTGCCGTCCCTGTCTTCGAGATAGACGCTGATGTTTCCTTTGTACTTGTCTCCGAGGAGATAGAGTGAAAGCTCGTATTCAGTATCCTTTTCGGCAGGAATCGAGGCTACCTGGGTGTCATTTGAATAATAATATCCCCGACGTTCGCTGCCGTATTCGGAGATTCCGAATCCGTTGGCTGCGATTCCGAATCCTTCACCGGGGTTCTGGATGTCAAAGCGTACACAGTACTGGGCGTAGCGGAGATTGTCATCATATTTGTCATCAGGGTCGAAGTCATAATACTTCGGCTGGTCTTTCACTAGCGGATGGTCCCCCACGAGCTTCGCGGTTCCGGCTGCTCCTTCCCTGCTGATGACAGTCCAACCCTGGATGCAGGTGTCAGATGTCGAGAATTCCTTCTCAGGCGCACCTGGAACGTTATATGCCTGGAAGCCGTGATTCTGTATTAGCTGTGCGCATATTCCTCCGTCCAGGGACTGGTTGATGTGTTCGAAGAAAATGCCGGCCAGTGTCGGGCTGATAGTGATACCTTTTGCCTTCGGCATAAGTGTCAATGTTCGAGTCTCCGGCTGTTTGGATTCTCCCTCAGGAAGCGGAGTCCCGTTAAGATCAGGCGTCTGTGCCTTTGCTGCAGATGAGAATATGGCAGACAATGCCACTGCAGCCATCACTAGAGTTTTGAGTTTCATAATATTTCTATTTTAATTACTTCGCACCCCTTCTGATATTCAGTCGTATCGCTTCACTGTGCTTTTTGCAAAAGGCGTCGGCGTCCTTTACTACGAGGGCGAGATAGCCGCCACCGCCGGCGCCGGGCATCTTCCAGGCAAGTACGTCCTGGTCGGACGACCATCTATCGATGTCGGGCTGGACTGATTCGCCCCTGGTGGGGTTTATCATCCCCGGGAACATTGCTGTCTGAGCCTCGAATGAGGCAAGGTATGACTCGGCGAACGCATCCAGATCGCAACGCAGGATCGCATCCCAGCATCTGTCAGCGGCTGCAGCAAGGTTCTCGACTTTAGTTCGGGTTATGTCTTTTCCCACAACTACTGAGCAGCCGGGTTCACGCGGGTGCAGGGGAATCATACATAGATGCGCCTCAAGCCAGGCCAGGACCTTTTCATCCTGGCAGGTCTCAATCTTCTCGGGCCAGAAATGGTTGTCATAATAATGGCGGCACAACCCCGGCACGCATATTCCTATGGCATCCTGTGCTCCGCTGATATGTCCACCCTCACGCTCCGGGTGATTTTCGAAACAGAATATGAGCCTTGCAAGCGTCTCGGGATCCATATCGGGAAGCCGGAAAGGCCAGATGCTCTTTATTTTGTTGCGGGTGGAGGTGCTGAGTCCGCAACGCTCCCTGATCTCGAACGTCGGCTCCAGGCTTATCGTAATCGCCCATCCGGGATGGAAGCAACTGACATAAGGCTGGTCGATCCAGGTCCCGGCGATATCCAGTCGCGTGGGAATACGGCAGGACGTCTTCTTGAGCTCAGTGGAGCAACGTGCTTCCAGCCCTTCGTGCGGAGTTCGCTCCAGTACGACGTACCTGATGCCCCGCTCCTGGCAGAATCTCCTTTTCTCTTCGCTGCTTCCGTCCTCGTTGACCACAAATACATCAGGCTTGAGGGCATCCACCGTCGGTATGAAGTCCATCACTCCGTGCCCTTCGTTGATGACTGCATCCTTGACATAACGGATGCTCTTCACCATAAACAGTCTCTCCTGCTCACTGTAAACTGTCTTGTGGTGCTTGTACTCCAGGATGGTGGCGTCGCTGCCCAGACCGACATACAGGTCGCCATAAGCGGCGGCCTGACGGAAAAACTCAATGTGCCCGCTGTGCAGCAGGTCGTAGCAACCCGAGACGAAGACTTTAGTTCTTTCTGACATATATGGCAAACGCAGTCACGACGGCAAAGCATACCATCGGAACAAGATATGAGGCGTAGATACTGAACGTATCGGAGACGAGTGCCTGTACCGGTGTGATAAGGGCACCGCCGAGTATGGCCATAATGAGGCCGGATGCACCGATCTTGGAATCCTCGGGATGGTCGCCTTCAGTGATACCACCGAGTGCGATACCGTATATCGTAGGGAACATAAGTGACATAAAGAAGCTTATCAGTCCGAGCGCTATGATGAGGAACCAACCGGATCCGGCGGACAGGGCGACTGTCAGCGCGCAGACGGTGGATGCTATTCCGCTGAAAAGGAGAAGCTTGGCTGAACTGATGAATTTCATCATCCAGGTATAGATGAATCTGGATGCACTGAACCCGATGATGATGAACAGATATATCGTGGCTCCAGCAGCTTCAGTGATGCCGAGCTCCTGCATTGCAATCCTGATGGTGAATGACCAGGCTCCTATCTGGGCGCCCACGTAGAAGAACTGCGCGATGACTCCGAACAGATATTTCTTGTTGCCCACCAGACGTCTGAATGTAGCGGAGAGGCTCTCCCCTGTCGCGGAATCCTTTCCCTCAGGCATCTTGGCGAACAGCATCACTACCATTATCACGACCAGTACGAGTCCGAGCGCTGTGTACGTTCCGCTTACGGAATATAATGATATGTCCTTGAGTATGAAGAACCTGCTGAGGAGGATACCGGTGATCGATCCGAGAGGATTGAATGCCTGGGCGGCATTGAGCCGGCGCGTTGCCGTCTCCGGGGAACCCATACTCAGGATATACGGATTGGCCGTGGTCTCAAGCACTGAGCACCCACCTGCCATAATATATATGGCTATCAGATAGAAGCCATAGCTTGCAGCCTTGGCAGCAGGCAGGAAGAGTATCGCTCCGCAAGCATACAGGGCAAGGCCTAGTATTACTCCAGCCTTGTACGAACGCTTCCTGATATAAAGCGCCGCCGGCAGGGCGAAGCAGAAGTAGCTGCCGTAGAAGGCGAACTGTATGAACGATGTCTGGGTATCAGACATCGACATTATCTTCTTGAATGCGCTCAAAAGAGTGTCCGTCATATTGTTCGCGATACCCCAAAGCATAAAGAGCGAGGTCACGAGGATGAACGGAAGCAGGTTTTTCTTTTCTACTAGTTTCATTGTATCTATTATGTGTGTTTATCTTTCCGCCCGGATCGGGTTGTTCAGGAAATCTTCATACGCAAGACGGATTCCGTCTTCGAGCTCGGTACGGTATGTCCAGCCGAGGGCTGTTGCCTTGCTGACGTCGAGCAGCTTCCGCGGTGTTCCGTTCGGACGTGTTGTATCCCACTTGATTGCGCCCGTGTACCCTGTCACTTTGGCTACAAGCTCGGTGAGCTGTTTGATGGTGAGCTCCTTGCCGGTGCCGGCGTTGACCGTTTCGTTGCCTGAATAGTTGTTCATCAGGAACACGCAGAGGTTGGCAAGGTCATCTACATACAGGAACTCTCTCAGAGGGCTCCCGTCCCCCCAGCACACGACTTCAGCGGCGCCGGACACCTTCGCCTCGTGGAACCTCCTGATCAGTGCGGGAAGTACGTGGCTGTGCTCCGGATGATAGTTGTCATTGGGCCCGTACAGGTTCGTAGGCATCACTGAGATATAATCTGTCCCGTACTGACGGTTCAGGAACTCACAATACTTGAGTCCGCTGATCTTCGCCAGGGCGTATGCTTCGTTTGTCTTTTCCAGCTCTCCCGTGAGAAGGCAGGATTCGGTCATAGGCTGTGGCGCCATACGCGGGTATATGCAACTGGACCCGAGGAATTCCAACTTCCGGCAGCCGTTCTTCCAGGCAGCGTGTATGACATTCATCTCGAGTATCATATTGTCGTACATAAAGTCAGCAAGGGCGTTCTGGTTGGCGACTATTCCTCCGACTTTCGCGGCGGCGAGGAACACGTATTCCGGTTTTTCAGCCTCGAAGAACTCATTTACGGCCTTCTGGTCGCAGAGGTCCAGCTCCTTGTGCGTGCGGGTTATGATGTTGGTGTAGCCCTGACGCTGAAGTTCCCTCACGATGGCGGATCCCACCATTCCGCGGTGGCCGGCGACATATATTTTTGAACCTTTCTCCATTATTTCATCTCGGCTTTAAGGTGCAGTTTTTTTACGAACTTCATATCGTGCTCCATCATAATGTGCACGAGCTGCTCGAACGATGTCTTCTGCGGGTTCCATCCGAGAAGCGTTCTGGCCTTGGTCGGGTCACCGAGCAGCTGCTCCACTTCTGTAGGCCTGAAATACTTCGGATCCACCTCTACGACAACCTTGCCGGTCTTGCGGCAGATTCCCTTTTCGTCAACACCCTTTCCCTTCCATCCGAGGTCTATGCCCACTTCCTTGAATGCCAGCGTGCAGAATTCACGCACGGTATGGTACTGTCCCGTAGCTATAACGAAGTCTTCAGGGGTCGGATGTTGCAGCATCAGCCACATACATTCCACATAATCCCTGGCATATCCCCAGTCGCGCAGTGCGTCGAGGTTGCCCAGGTAAAGCTTGTCCTGGAATCCCTGCCTGATGCGTGAAGCGGCTATGGTTATCTTTCTTGTCACGAATGTCTCTCCTCGACGCTCGGACTCGTGGTTGAAAAGTATTCCGTTAACGGCGAACATTCCGTAAGCCTCGCGGTAGTTCTTGACTATCCAGAAGCCATACTGTTTCGCCACTCCGTACGGTGAACGCGGATAGAACGGTGTCGTCTCTTTCTGAGGAACTTCCTGGACTTTTCCGAAAAGCTCGGAAGTGGATGCCTGATATATGCGCGTCTTCTTGTCAAGTCCCAGGATCCTGACGGCCTCAAGCAGTCTGAGCGTGCCTACGGCATCGGCTTCGGCAGTGTATTCGGGCACTTCGAAACTGACCTTTACGTGGCTTTGGGCGGCAAGATTGTATATTTCGTCAGGCTGAACCTCCTGGATTATACGAATAAGCGAGCTGCTGTCAGTCATATCTCCATAGTGAAGGTTGACCAGACGCTTCTGCTTCATATCCCTCACCCATTCGTCAAGATACAGGTGCTCTATACGGGCCGTGTTGAACGAGCTGCTCCGTCGGATGATTCCGTGCACTTCATATCCTTTTTCCAAAAGGAATTCGGCGAGGAATGAGCCGTCCTGTCCGGTGATGCCGGTGATGAGGGCGACTTTGGTGTTCTCTTTTGAGAGTTTGATATCCAGGGCTTTCTCTATATCCTGGATGCTCCGTTCAGAGATGCCGACCTTTCCGGAGAACCATCTGGACACGGCAGTCTCGTCCCGGTTTATGAGGGTAGCGAACTCACGCTGGGAGATTCCGCGTCGCGAGAGAGTCAGTTTGACTTTTTCAATAATATCTGTGTTCTTCATAAGTTCAGCGAATATAATAATTTTTCGTTATACTTGACAATTTTCACCATATTATTGACAAGCATCAGTCTTTCTTTCTCAAAGTTTCATTATATTGAAACTTCCGGGAAATTTTATATCTTTGCAGTCGCAAGCGGGATTAGCACATCGGTAGTGCATCGGCTTCCCAAGCCGAGGAGGCGAGTCCGACTCTCGTATCCCGCTCAAAAAAGAGAGAACTTCCGATTGAAGTCCTCTCTTTGTGTTATTCAACTTTCAGCCAGAACGGTGTCACCGGGAGTCCTTCGGCGTTGGCAAGGTTGCCTGGGTTGAAATCGCCCCATCCGTAGCGGACTTCGCGGATATCATTGAGCTCGGCGGACCTGATTCTGAGCACTGCGCCTTGCGGACTGCCCTCGCAGTAGGCAAAGCTTACAGGCACCCATATTCCGTCCCTGCCACAGGCTTCCAGTCCTTCGATCTCGAGTTCACGGTTCATTCCGTTCGGACAATTCGTGAGACGAATGCATACCTCACTTCCAAGTCCCTCACGTACAAACGCCTCCGTAGCCTCAGGAGAGTAGCAGGCGATGGTCTTGAACCCATAATCGCGATTGAGGGCGAGATAAGCCAGTCTCCTTCCTACAGGCTCCTTCTGGCAAGGATGTATGTTGTGTCTCTCATAAGAGTACGCAAGGTCGTTGGTGACGATTATCGCGCTGTTAGGGATAACCTTAGAGGCCTTATGCTGAGCTGCGCGAAGGGCGGATGCCTTCCCAGCCTGGTCTCCTGTATAAAGATACGGCGCAATCTCGCACATATAGAAAGGCATTTCGTTCTTCTTGTCACCCCAGTCCTGTCTCCACTGACGGACAAGTTCGGTCATTCTGGTCACAAACTGTTCGTCACGACCCACATTCGTGCAGCCCTGGTACCAGATGAATCCCTTTGCCGTATAGCCTTGTATCGGGTGTTGCATACCGTTGTACATCCTGTATGACTGAGTCCATTCCGTCTGCTTGTCGATGGTCTCTTTGCTTACGTCATCCCCCCAGGCGGCCAGTGTCTCCTTCGGCAACCAGCTTTCGACGGAAGCGCCCCCGCGCGGGCAGGCGACGATTCCCACAGGTACATCCAGCAGGGAGTTGAGCTTGCTTGCGAAGAAATATGCCGTGGCGCTCATATTGAGCACCGCTTCGGGGCCGGCCTTCTCCCAGCCTCTGGTCTCGTGAACGTCATCTATCGGCTCGTCCGGCTGATAGATGTTTACGGTGAACATTCTGATCCGATCCGGCATTGCAGGCGCACTTGCGATAAGTTGCGAGCCTTCTACAGGGCAGTTGAAGAAGCCCCTCAGGGGCATTTCCATATTGCTCTGTCC
>JAZUKB010000019.1:0-3959 GCA_045643085.1 Candidatus Cryptobacteroides sp. | reverse complement strand
ATGCTGGCAGAAATTGTGCTGATGCCGATATTTGCCTATCTGGCGCTTGGCATCTCTCCCGCGCTGCTGATTGTCATTCCCGGTCTGGCTCTTTTTGCCGGCGTCAGAAAAGCTAAAGGTGCGGCATACAACAAGTGCCTGACGGCTGCAGGACTGATGAACGTATTGTTCCTGACACTTTGCCTAGTTTAACAAAGAATGTTTGTTATAATGAACATTTCTTGTTGTTTTTGTGCAAAATAAACAACAATCTTATGAGTCACTTGGCGGCGCCCGTCCGAAGGCTGTCTTTATTTGCTCACATTTTGTATCTTTGCGATATTGACAAATAATAACAGAACGATATGAAAAGATTGATGACACTTGCGGCTGTATTTGTGATTTTCGCACTGACAGCCTGCTCACAGGGTGAATCCGCGGTGACCTCGGATTCACCTGTACGTTTCAATGCGAACGGAAAACTGAAAATCGCCCAGTTCACCGACACCCATCTCTGCGGTGAGAATATGGAAGAATACGAAAAGACTCTGGGCCAGCTCTGCAGTATTCTCGACACCGAAAAGCCCGACCTTGTCATCCTGACGGGCGACGTGATGACGGGAGATATCAATTCCGCGCAGATGCTGGACCGATTCTTCGGCGCAATCGATGAGAGGAATATACCCTTTGTCTCCCTCTACGGAAACCACGACAGGGAAAGGGAACTTTCCGAATGGGACTACGCGAAGATTGTGACAGGCCACCCTATGTCATTGAACACTATGGAGAAAGGCTATCTGGATGACATCGCTCTCCCGGTCCTCTCTTCAAACGGAAGCAAAGTCTCCGCAGTCCTCTACTGCATCGACTCCAACGACTATTCGCAGGTTCCCCAATATACTGACTATGCCTGGATAACCCAGGATCAGATTGCCTGGTACAATGCTCAGAGCAAGGCCTTCTCCGCAGCCAACAGCAATCTTCCCGTGCCTTCATACGCATTCTTCCACATACCTTTGAAAGAGTTCTATGACGCTTATTCCGGGAATCTGATTGCTGGGCAGAGGAAGGAGAACGAGTGTCCGGGCGAACTGAACTCCGGACTTTTCGCGGCTTTCGTCGAGAACAATGACGTTCACGGAGTCTTCTGTGGTCACGACCACGACAACGACTATGTCGCAAGCGAGGGTGGAATAGCCCTTGTATACGGCAGATTTTCAGGTGACAAGACCACCTACTGCAATCTGGAGCGCGGCATCCGCATCATCGAACTCTTCGAGGGTGACTACGGCTTCCGCACCTGGGTCCGCGAGCGTTCCCTTGCCGTCGTGGATGACGTCAAATATGAGGTTCCCGTCGATTATACTCTTCGCAAGGCATCTCTCGCGGAAGGAAAGAAACACGGTATGATTCTCACCCGTTACGACAATGTGGACAATCTTTCCGATATGGAGGCTCAGGCCACAAAAGGGGAGAGCAGGGTCATCGAATACCCCCGTCTCTGGGGCAACTTCGGCACTCCGAATTATGGTTACACCTTCGAGGGCTATCTCTACGTTCCTCAGACCGCTCTTTGGAATCTGCTTGTTCAGGCTGACAATGAGGCTATTGTCACCATCGATGATTTCACTTTCGGCGACCAGCCCGGCCGCGGCGGATGGGGCCTTGCCCGCGTGAACCTCGAAAAGGGGTTCCACCACGTGAAAATCGGCCTCAAGTGCTACAGCGACCTCTGTCACATCAAGATGATGTGGTATCCCCAGGGCGAGGGCCGTTACCACGAAATCAGACCGGAGTATTGGTACGTGAAGTAGCCTGTGGCGGACGGGGCGGCTCCCGTCATTTCAGAATGTTCTTCGCAAGGTAATCGAAAGTCTTGCGTGGACGGGCTCCTTCATAAAGTATGCGATAGACGGCATTGGCGATAGGCTGGGCTGCAATGCCCTCCCTCTCTTCAAGTCTGTGCATACAGTCTGCGGAAAAATAACCTTCCGCAATCATCGTCATCTCGTTCAGGGCGCTTTTTACACTGCATCCTCTGCCGATGAGAACACCGAGCCTGCGGTTCCGGCTGTAGTTCGAGTAACAGGTGACGAGCAGGTCCCCCAGATAGGGGCACCGGCTCAGGTCGCGTCCCTCGTACGGGAAACATCCGTTGAGGAAAGACAGCATCTCTCCTGCACTGGCCGCGGCCAGAACTGCAAGAAAGTTGTCTCCATATCCCAGACCCGATGCGATTCCGGCACCGATGGCGTAGATATTCTTGAGGATGGAAGCGAACTCGATTCCGCGGACATCCTCAGATACGGAGACGCGGAGCGATGCGCTGCCGATTCGGGATGCAATGAGAGCCGCGTCAGACTCCGAAGGACAGGCGACGGTAAGGAATGAAAGTCTCCCGCGGGACACCTCCTCGGCGTGGGTGGGGCCGGAAATCAGGCCCAGGCGCTCCTGACTGACGCCATACCTGTCACGGATGAAATCCAATACCGTAATGCATTCATCGGGAACGATTCCTTTGATTGCCGACAGGAAAAATTTGCCTTCAAGGGAGCAGTTCAACCCTTCAAGTGACTTCTTCAGATAGGCGGAAGGGGCGGCGAGCAGGATAATGTCGCCTTTTGACACGACCTGATTTACGTCAGCCGAAACCTCGAGCAGGGATTTGTCCAGTTCGAGGTCGGGAACATATTTGGGATTATAACCTTCGTTGACAACGCAATCGGATACTTCGGGATTGAGAATGAGCCAGTTGACCCTGTTGCCTTTCCCAAGCAGCTGCCCCACCAGAGTCGTGGCCCAGCTGCCGTAGCCTATCACTGAAAATCGGGATGAACTGTCAAGTGCCATATGCATATCATTTGGAATTGGCAAAGATAGCATTATTTAGTAGATTTGTTGTCGGGGAAGTTATGACAAAGGAATACGACGTACTGATAATCGGCGGCGGGGCGACCGGCGTCGGGACGGCGAGGGACTGTGCCCGGAGGGGGCTCAGGACAGCCCTTGTGGAGCGCGGTGACTTTGCCGAAGGGGCGACGGGCCGTAACCACGGACTTCTCCACAGCGGTGCCAGATATGCCGTGACCGACCGGGAGTCGGCCCGGGAATGTATCCGCGAGAATATGATTCTGCGGAAAATTGCGTCGCACTGCATAGATGAACTGGACGGGCTGTTCGTCACCCTTGAGGAGGATGACCTTCAGTATCAGAAACAGTTCATCGAGGCTTGCCGCAGTGCAGGAATACGCGCCGACGCGATGGATCCGGACGAGGCTCTGAGACTCGAACCATCTCTAAATCCGGGAATAAAAGGGGCGGTCCGTGTTCCTGACGGCTATATCGACCCGTTCCGTCTTTCGACAGCCAACGTGATGGATGCCCGTGACCACGGGGCCGAGTTTTTTACATATACTGAAGTTGTAAGCCTCATCCGGGAATCCGGACGGATAAATGGAGCGGTGGTCCGTGACCGCAGGAGCGGGGAGAAGAGGGAGATAAGGGCCAGTGTCACCGTGAATGCGGCCGGAATCTGGGGGCAGGGAATCGCCGCGCTTGCCGGCATCTCACTGACAATGTTTCCTGCAAAAGGCACTTTGCTCGTCTTTGGCCATCGTGTCAACAATATGGTGGTCAACCGCTGCCGGAAGCCTTCGAACGCAGATATCCTTGTTCCGGGAGATTCGATATCGATTATCGGCACGACTTCCGACAGAATCCCGTATGACTCTCTCGACAAGGTCGCCCCGACTGCTTCCGAAGTCGATCTGCTGATACGCGAGGGTTCACAGTTGGTTCCGGCTCTGGCAAGGACAAGGATACTGAGGGCGTATTGCGGAGTCAGGCCGCTCGTGGCTGATGACAGCGACCCCACCGGGAGAAGCATAAGGCGCGGCATCGTGTGCCTCGACCACGGGCAGAGGGACGGACTCGACGGGCTTGTGACCATCACCGGGGGCAAATTGATGACTTACAGGCTG
>JAZUKB010000018.1:0-3548 GCA_045643085.1 Candidatus Cryptobacteroides sp. | reverse complement strand
CGCAGCATCCTCTTGCGGTACCATCGTACCGTCTCATGACTGATCCCAATCAGAGCAGCGATTTCCTGAGAGGTCTTTCCGCTTGCGGCAAATGCAGCAATCCGTTTTTCCTTTTCTGTGAGAATATCCATGACTTTCTTTGCTCGTTTATGCAAATAACCATAAAATAGATGTAATTTACACTACCCGTTCGGGTAGTATTGGCATGAACAGCCGGACTCCACATCATATAAAGGTTTGATTTTACTATCTTTGAGGTATGAAAAGAGTCGTTACCATACTGATGATGACATTCTGCTTCTGGGATTACTCCTGGGCGGGGTATGTTGACCATCGTGGCCATAACGTGGATTCACTTGAGACGGTCATTGCAAAGTGGACGGCCAAAGATATCGCGGATGCTGATGAGTTGCAGCTGGGGCAGGTTGCCAAAGATTTGGAGGAGCTGATATGGGGCTTCAATAACGTCAATCCGGTGAAGAGTGAATATTACGCCAGGGTATTGCTGGGCATTTCCGAAAAGAACGGATGGACCCAGAGGGAAAGCTGGGCTTTAAGAATGATAGGGCAGCACTTCTGGGCTTCAGCCAAGTACGACAGTGCCGCTGTGTATTTCGAGAAGGCCATTCAGGTGGCAGACAGGATGGAGGACTCTTCCAACAAGGACGATGTAATCTCCGCTCTGCATGGAGCTGTTGGCAATCTGTACAGTTCGATGGATTCCCTGGAACTTGCAATGGCGCATTATGCTCAAGCGGGAGAACTGTTCCTCAAACACGGATGGAATAACAGCAGTTCCGCCCTGTACTATAACATGGGAGAGACGATGATGGGTGTTCATGAGTACTCGAAAGCTGAAGAGTATTACAAGGAGAGCATGCGATATGCAAGTCTGGCAGAGGACTCGCTGGCCATAGCAAGGGCCTTCAAGGGACTTGGCGGCGTCTATGTCGAGACAGGCAAAGTGGCAAAGGCAACCCGTAATCTCGCCGAAGCGAACAGATACTATGCCAACCATGAGGACGAGGAACTCCGGGCAAGAATGGAGAGTCTTGATTTCACCGAACAGGTCCTTTCCCTTCAAAACCGCAGGCTCAGGTTATTGGTTCTTCTTCTTTTGTTCTCTCTTGCAATGACGGCACTGGCATTCGGCATATCCATCAAGCTTAAGGCTGCAAGGAAGGAGAAGAAAGAACTGACTGTCGTACTTGAGGATACCATGGAGTCTATCACTCCTGTTAAAGAGAAAAAGGCTGTCAATCTCAAACCGAAGGAGCTTGATGTCCTTGGTCTCATCGCAAAGGGATACACGAATGCAGACATAGCGGATGCCATGTGCCTGAGCCCTGACACTATCAAATGGTACAAGAAGAAGTTGTTCCTGATGTTCGATGTGGCTAACTCCGCTGAACTTGTAAAGGTCGCCAATGAGGAAGGCATTATATAATACCTATAACAGTAACGTATTTCAATTAGCATTACCTGCCCCACCCGCTCCTTTTCTTTGTTCCATCCCGGTTGGTGAGGTCGCTGTTGGAGCCACCACCGCTGGCACATTGAGAATCCCTTCGACCGTCAGATAATGCCGTATTCCGAAGCCTTCTTGATCATTTCTGATACGTTGCTCACGTCCATTTTCTCGAAGATGTGCGTGCGATGGTTTCCAACGGTCCTGTCGCTGAGGTTCAACTTGCTGGCAATCTCCTTTATGGTAAGGCCATCCACGCTCAGTTTGAGCACTTCCAGTTCCCTTTTTGTAAGACCCATATTGGTTGCCGCGGATTTACGTGCCATGATGACGCCGGTCATGTAATCCGCAACTTCTTCGTTAAGCGACTCCGTGCTGGACACAAGGTCTTTGCACCGGAGCTTGACGTCGTCCTCGGAAAGTGATATGCATCTTTCCGCGAGTTCCGTGACTGCGTTTCTTTGCGCGGAAATCGGGTTGCTCAAGTCTTTGGAGAGAAAAGTCAGGAGATCCTCCTTTACGTGATTGGCCTTTTGCAATTCAATGTTGCGCTTTTTTGTGCGCCTGTTGTAACCATAGAGCAAGAATATGGTCAAAGCACATAGGGCTGTGAGCAGGACGAGAGCCGCCAGTTGGGATTTCATACGCTGAATCTTAGCCTCCTTCAGGGAGGTCTCATAATGCGTCTGAATGTCGAGCAGTTTATCGTTGGAGGTCTTCAGGTAATACTTGGTTGTCTCTGATGCGCATAGGCTATGGTACGTGACAACGCTGTCTGTCAGATCCTTCTGAGCGAAGAGGTTTGCCATGTTGTCATAGATCTGCATCCTGATAAGATGGTCATCTTCTGCGGACTCCGAGATGATGTCCCGGCAGTATGCGATGGCGTCATCAGTCCGCCCTCCCTGCCGATAATATCTCATTCTGTATGCCAGAAACTTTATTTGCTGCAGGTCATCCCCGGAATCTCTGCTCAGCCGTTCCGCCTCGTCAAGAGCTTCCCCCGCTTTTCTATAGTAAGTCTGATTCAGATTGGTGTTCCACCTGTTCTTGTTGACATACACCTGAGAGAAGCATATCAGAGCGTCTATCCGATCAGAAACGTAATCAGCGGCATTGCAAAGCTTCATGGATTTCTCCAGATACCCGAGCGCCTCATCGTTCCTGTTGGAATCAGGGGCTGTATCCGCCAGCATGCAGATTCTCGCCTTTAGGTTTAGAGCCCGGGCCAGCATCCTGTCAAATCCCCCCTTCCTCGCGATTTCCTCCGCCTGTGTGCTGTATTCCCAGGCAAGGTCATCGTGGCTTGCCGCCACATCGATATGGGCCATAGCGCATAAAACCTCGGCTTTCAGTTCGGCATAACCGTATTCCTCGGCAATATCCAGAGCTTTGACGGAGATGTCCATCGCCTCATCCAGATTCTGTGAAGCGAGCTCCTCGCGACCGGTCTCCAACAACTCCATACATTTATCGCATTGTGCTTGGGACGATACGGTCTCTTTACGGCATCCGGATAGGATGACGCAGGAAATAATGAAGGCAAAATTCAGGATTTTAGTCGTTTTCATTACTCAAATATACTCATTATTCCCTGTTTTGAGTAAAATAACTCATGTGTACTTATTTTGAAATCCATAATTTTGGCTCAAACAAATCAGGAACAACATGAATCATTCAAACAATTCATTCTCAAAACCGCTCATCGCGCGACACTGCGTCAGATGGGCAGGGACGATACTGACGGCGCTGCTCGCAGTCAGCATCTCCGCCGGAGCCCAGACGAAGGACGCCTCCGGCAGCCAGCCTCCGCGGGACATGAACAGCGAACTGCGCAGCGGCACCTGGAGCGCATATGTCCAGGGCGGCCTGTCATGGGCTGACGGCGTATGGTACCAGAACATAGACGCCAAGCGCAGCTACAATCAGTCCCCTGCCGCCGGCGGAGGCATCGACTACACCATCCGTCCGTGGGTGCGCGTCGGAGCGGAATACCTTTGGTCAGGCTACAGGCGCGAGCAGAGATTCTCTGCCCTCGACACCAGGACCATGCCGGTGCAGGCCTACGGCAACTACAAGG
>JAZUKB010000017.1:0-47876 GCA_045643085.1 Candidatus Cryptobacteroides sp. | reverse complement strand
CCGACTTTCCACTTATCTCTTGACAGGGTCATCAGAGGATGGTCAGAAGGTATGACATACATTGGAGAGGGTGGCAAAATCGAGCTCTACGTTCCTGCTGAACTCGGATATGGCGAGCAGGGAACAAGGGGAATCGAGCCTAATTCAGTGCTCATCTTCAATGTCGAGCTTACCAAGGTCGGCAAGTTCGTCGAGGAAGCTGCGGAATAATCATATTCCGGATATAAAGAATGAGACCGGCTTTTCAGTCGGTCTCATTTTCGTCATATATTATCTCTTCTTCATCGTCCTTCTCTTCATCCTCTTCCTCATCCTCGTCATCATCTTCTTCGTCGAGATCCGGGTCATCATCGTCTTTCGGGAGATGCCTGTGCTCCTCAGGGAGGTCTTCGAATGCCACGTATCCGTTTTCAAACTCTATAGGGTTCGGCCCCTTCGACTCAATGACAGTCGGATATGCGACATATCCGGGCTCCTCGCCTTCGAATGTAATGTTCACGCTCTTTCTTGAGGTGACGTCATAGAAATAGACGAATCTGACGGCACCGGCCTTGAATGCGGCTGCCATTGTCGTTATATCCACGGTGCCGAATCCGAGGTCTATCAGCGCGTACTTTGCGATGACGTTGCCGCTTTCGTTGAAGGCCTTGAAGAGTATCGGCTGGTCCACTGCGAACTCAAGATCCGAGCGGAGCTGCTTGTGGAATGTATATAACGAGTTGTCCGAATTTATCTTGTAGACACGGTAAAAACCTTTGATACCGTCAAGTGTTACCCTATACTTGTAAATCATGGCGCGAATATAAAAAATAATCACTAAATTTGAATTAAATGAATGCGAAATCGGATACCTATAACAGCGTTTCCGTTAAGTGCGAGGGCCTTTTCAAGGATAACGGCAGCCGGTTCATATCCCTTGTTTTCCCTGTGGAAACCGAGGAAGAGGTGAAGCGCATAGTGTCCGACGTGCGGAAGGAGTATCACGATGCCAGACACCATTGTTATGCTTACCGCCTGGGATTGGACGGGGATGTCTGGAGAGCAAGTGATGACGGGGAGCCGGCGGGTTCGGCCGGCAGGCCTATTCTGTCGGAAATCGACTCGGCAGGTCTCAAGGATATTCTGGTGGTAGTAGTAAGGTATTTCGGAGGGATAAAACTGGGCATTCCGGGACTAGTCAGGGCATACAGGACATCGACTGCAGATGCTCTTTCCCGTGCCGGGATAGTTGAAAAAGTGGCCGGGTCCTGGTACAGGCTGGAGTTTGACTATTCCGTAATGCAGGACGTTATGAAGGTTGTCAAGGACCTGTCGCTGCCGCAGCGGTCGCAGGATTTCGGCCAGGCGTGCTCGATGGAGGTGCGGGTAAGAAAAAATCTGAATGACGATTTCTTGGAACGCACGGAAAAAATAAGTAACTTTAGATTAAATATTATTTGATATGTCAAAGGTTCATGTATTCAATGCCGGCCCCTGCCTTTTGCCGCAGGCCGCGATAGACAATGCAATAGAGGCTCTCAAGGACTTCAAGGGCACCGGTGTGTCCGTCCTTTCCATTTCTCACAGAACAAAGGAGTGGGAGGCCGTGATGGACGAGTGCCGTTGTCTCTGGAAAGAACTCCTGAATATCCCCGATGATTATGAGGTGGTCTTTCTGGGAGGTGGAGCCAGTCTTCAGTTCCTGTATGTCGCTATGAATTTCCTTGAAAGGAAAGCGGGTTACCTTGATACCGGTGTGTGGGCTCATAAGGCTCTCAAAGAAGCGCAGGGTCTGGGCGATGCGGTAGCTGTGGCCTGCTCGGCTGACAGGAATTACAGTTACATCCCGAAGGGCTATGAAATACCGTCTGATCTGGACTATTTCCATATTACTACCAACAATACGATATATGGTACTGAGATAAGGGAGGATATCGACAGCCCTGTACCGCTGATAGCGGATATGTCATCGGATATTCTCAGCCGTCCGGTCGATGTCAGCAAGTACACACTCATCTACGGCGGAGCGCAGAAGAATGCCGGTCCTGCCGGGGTCGCTTTTGCCATCATAAAGAAATCGGCGCTCGGGAAGGTCAGCCGTTATATCCCTACAATGCTTGATTACAGGACCCACGTTGACAAGGAATCAATGTTCAACACGCCGCCGGTGTTCTCAATCTACATCATGAACGAGACCTTGAAGTGGCTCAAAGGCATCGGAGGAGTGGAAGCAATCCACGCCATAGACGTGAAGAAGGCCGAGACCCTGTATGCGGAGATAGACCGTAACCCGCTTTTCACCGGTACCGCAGCAAAGGAAGATCGCTCAATAATGAACATTCCGTTTGTAATGGCCCAGGGATATGAGTCCCTTCAGGATGAATTCCTCACGTTCTCCAAAGAGCGCGGGATGGTCGGAATCAAAGGCCACCGTTCTGTCGGAGGATTCAGGGCATCGCTCTATAATGCCTGCACCCAGGAAGATGTGGAAGCGCTCGTCGCTTGTATGCGTGATTTTGAAAACCTGCACAAATGAAAATATTGCTAGCCACCCAGAAACCTTTTGCTCCGGCCGCAGTGGCCGGCATAAAGGATATCGTCGAGAAAGCCGGTCACGAATTCGCCCTTCTCGAAAAATATGAATCCCAAGCCGATTTCGTGGCCGCTGCCGCGACGGCGGATGCAATCATAGTCCGTTCCGACAAGGTGACGGCGGAAGTGGTTGAGGCCGCTCCGTCCCTCAAGATAGTTGTTCGTGCAGGGGCCGGATTCGACAATCTTGACCTGGATGCCTGTACGGCTCACAATGTGGTAGCAATGAATACTCCGGGGCAGAACTCCAATGCCGTTGCGGAACTTGCAGTTGCTCTGATGATTTTTATGGCCAGGACACAGTTTACTCCGTCCACCGGCACTGAACTTCAGGGGAAGACTCTCGGAATACAGGCTTTCGGCAATGTCGGAAGGCTTGTCGGAAGCAAGGCCGGAGCTCTCGGTATGAAAGTCAGGGCAATCGACCCGTTCCTTTCGGACGATGCCATAAGAGAAGGAGGAGCTGAACCTGTCAAGGACCTCAAGGACCTCTATAGTGGTTGCGACTATGTCTCCATCCACATTCCGGCGACGCCTCAGACTATAGGAAGCATAGGGTACGAGCTGATCAGTTCGATGCCGAAGGGTGCGACACTTGTCAATACAGCCAGAAAGGAAGTTATTGACGAAGCTGGGCTAGAACGTGCCCTGGAGGAGCGTACGGACCTGAAGTACGTGACAGACGTGGCCCCTGACAACTTGCAGAAGCTTCAGGAGAAATTCGGGCTGAGGGTTTTCGCTACCCCTAAGAAAATGGGCGCCCAGACTGCCGAGGCCAATGTAAATGCCGGTCTGGCCGCTGCAAGGCAGATTGTTGATTTTTTTGCAACCGGAAATACTAAATTCCAATTGAACAGATAATGGTACGTGTCAGACCCTTTGCAGCCATAAGGCCGCCGAAAGGCATCGTGACCGAGGTCGCGGCTCCGCCTTATGACGTGCTTGATTCGATGGAGGCCCGCAGGATGGCCGGAGAAAAATCCCTGCTGCATATTACCAAGCCGGAGATTGATTTCGACCCGATTCTTCAGGACAGCGATCCGCGGGTTTATGACCGTGCTGTCCGCAATTTCAAGGACTGGCAGGCCAGGGGCTGGCTTGTGAAGGATCCGAAGCCCTGCTACTATGTATATTCCCAGACTATGGGAGACAGGACCCAGTACGGGTTTGTGCTCTGCGCTCATTCCGATGACTACGCCAAAGGCCTGATCAAAAAGCACGAGCTTACGCGCAAGGATAAGGAAGATGACAGGATGGTACACATCCGCATCCAGAGCGCGAACATAGAGCCGGTATTCTTCGCTTTCAAAAAGAATGAAGAACTCGAGCGGATACTTGCAGAAGTCGCTTCCGGACAGTCCGAATACAGGTTCACTGATGAGAACGGATTCGGACACGAGTTCTGGACAGTGGAAGATGACCGGACAATAGAAAGGATAACCACCCTTTTCACCGAGACCGTGGACTCCTTTTACATTGCGGACGGGCACCATCGCAGCGCTGCTGCCGCAAGGGTCGGTGCCGAAAGGGCTGCGCAGAACCCTGAACATACCGGAGAGGAAGAGTACAACTACTTCATGGCGGTATGTTTCCCAGAAAGCCAGCTCAAGATACTTGACTACAACAGGGTAGTAAAGGACCTCAATTCTTTGAGCAGTGGAGACTTCCTCGCAAGACTTGAAAAGGATTTCGAAGTGGAGGAGAAGGGAAACAGTCCTTACAGCCCGACAGAACTGCACAATTTCTCGATGTATCTGGACGGGAAGTGGTATTCATTGACTGCCAGACAGGGACGGTATGACGATGCCGATCCGATAGGAGTACTCGACGTCACGATACTGTCCGACCTCGTTCTGGACAGGATTCTTGGGATCAAGGACCTTCGCACTGATAAGAGAATAGATTTCGTCGGCGGTATCAGAGGACTTGGAGAGTTGTCAAGGAGAGTGGACAGTGGGGAGATGAAGGTTGCATTCGCTCTCTACCCGGTGTCAATGAAGCAGCTCACCGACATTGCAGACAGCGGCAATATAATGCCGCCGAAGACTACGTGGTTCGAGCCTAAGCTCCGTTCAGGACTGGCGATACATTCATTGGATTAGGAAATGGCAACGGATCAGGAGCAGATACGGCGTACGCTCAAGGACTTCTTTGGATATGATTCTTTCAAAGGGGACCAGGAGCGGATCATACGTCACCTTATCGGTGGCGGGGACGCCTTTGTCCTGATGCCTACCGGTGGAGGCAAGTCCTTATGCTACCAGCTGCCGGCACTTGTCATGGAGGGGACGGCGATTGTCATATCTCCTCTCATCGCCCTTATGAAGAACCAGGTCGATCTCATAAGAGGTTTCGAGACCGGAGAGGGAAGTGTTGCGCATTTCCTCAATTCATCATTGAGCCGGGTTCAGATAGATGAGGTGAGGATGGATATCCTGAGGGGCAGGACCAAGATTCTGTATGTCGCCCCCGAATCCCTTACCAAAGAGGAGAACGTGTCGCTGCTCCGGGAAGTCAAGATTTCGTTCTATGCAGTGGATGAAGCTCACTGCATATCCGAATGGGGGCACGACTTCAGACCTGAATACCGCAGGATACGCAGCCTGGTCGATGACATCGGCCGTGCACCGATCATAGCCCTTACCGCTACGGCAACTCCGAAGGTCCAGAGCGATATCCTCAAGAACCTCGGCATCCAGAATGCATCCGTATTCAAGTCTTCGTTCAACCGTCCGAACCTTTATTATGAGATAAGGGACAAGGTGGATGCGGAGAAGGACATCATCAAATTCATCAGACAGAACCCGGGAAAGTCCGGAATCATATATTGCCTCAGCCGCAAGAAGGTCGAGGAGATGGCCGAGCTTCTGTGCATAAACGGGATAAAGGCGCTTCCGTATCACGCAGGTCTCGATGCCCGGACAAGGGCGGAGAATCAGGACCGGTTCCTTATGGAGGATGTCAACGTGATAGTGGCTACTATAGCTTTCGGTATGGGAATCGACAAGCCGGATGTCCGGTTCGTGATACATTACGACATACCGAAGAGCATAGAGAGCTATTATCAGGAAACCGGGCGGGCAGGAAGAGACGGACAAGAGGGCATCTGCATAGCCTATTACAGTTACAAGGATATCCAGAAGCTTGAAAAATTCATGCAGGGCAAGCCTATTGCCGAGCAGGAGATTTCCAGACAGCTGCTTTCGGAGGTCGTATCCTACGCTGAGAGTTGCCAGTGCCGCAGAAAGTTGCTGCTCAATTATTTCGGAGAGGATTATACGGAGGACAACTGCGGGTCCTGCGACAACTGTGTCCATCCTAAGCAGATGTTTGACGGCAGGGAGGATATGAAACTGGTTCTTGAGCTGATACAATCCCTCCCGGAGCATTTCAAGATAGATCATCTTGCGAATATCCTTGCCGGCAAGGCAAATGCCATCATAAAATCATACAAGCACGACACCCTCGAGTTTTTCGGCGCAGGGGACGACCATACGGAAAAGTACTGGTGCACAGTCATACATCAGGGTTTGACGATGCATTTGCTGGAAAAGGAGATAGAGACATACGGTCTGATACACGTAACGGAATCCGGCCGAAAGTTCCTTTCGTCCCCTTGGGATCTCAAACTTGTGGAGGATAGGAAATTTTCCGACGGAGGGCCGGCGGATGATGAGGACGATGATGATCCGGCAATGGCCGTCAAAGGAGGAGGCGGAGGGGATTCCACGTTGCTCTCAATGCTCAAGGACCTGAGGAAAGACTTGTCCAAGAGGCTTGGGCTTCAACCTTGGATAATATTCTCGGATCCTTCGTTGGAGGATATGTCGATATTGTATCCGGAGACGTTCGATGAATTGAAGAACTGTCAGGGGGTGGGAGAAGGCAAGGCCCACAAGTTCGGAAAGGAGTTCATAACTCTCATAAAGAAATACGTTGAGGAGAACGAGATATCGAGACCTGATGATTTCATAGTCAAGTCTGCTCCCAACAAATCCGCCAACAAGATATTCATCATACAGAGCATCGACAGACGTATGTCCCTGGAGGACATAGCTGAGGCCAGGAATATTGATATCCCGGAGCTTATGAGTGAGATAGAGGCTATCGTCTCTACCGGGACCAAATTGAATCTCGGCTATTATATCCAGCAGAACCTTGACGAGGAGATAGTTGAGGAGATTTACGAGTATTTCAGCAAGGAGGCTTCTTCTGATTCGGTTGAGGATGCTGTGGCAGCTCTTGGGAGTGACTACGATGAGATGGAAGTCAGACTTGTGAGGATCAAGTTCCTTTGTGAGGTGGCATCATGATACCGCAGCAGACAGTGGACATCATACTTGATAACGCCAGGATTGATGACGTTATCAGCGATTTCGTGTCGCTCAAGCGACGCGGAGCCAATTTTGTGGCCTGCTGTCCTTTCCACAACGAGAAAACACCTTCATTCTATGTGTCTCCCGCGAAAGGCATATACAAATGCTTCGGTTGCGGTAAGGCGGGGACCGCCGTGGGCTTCGTGATGGAGCACGAGCATTGTTCCTATACAGATGCACTCAGATATCTGGCCTCCAAATATAATATCGAGATTGAGGAGGAAGAGCAGAGCGCCGAGCAGATAGCCCTGAGGCAGAGGAATGAGAGTCTCTTGCAGACGATGGAGTATGCCCGCCAGTTCTACTGCAACGCACTCCAGACCGGTGAGGGACGTTCCGTGGGATATGCATATTACAAGACCAGGGGACTGGAGGATCAGACCATCGAGCGGTTTTCCCTCGGTTGGGCGCCATCGGGGAGGAGCGCCTTCGTGGATGCGGCTCTTTCTGCCGGATACAAGAAAGAATATCTGCTTGAGGCGGGTCTCGCCGTTGAATACGACGATGGTAGGATGACGGACCGTTTTCACGACAGGGTCGTCTTTCCCATCCAGTCGGTAAGCGGCCGGACGATAGCGTTCAGCTGCCGTACTCTCAAGACGGACGGCTCGGTATCGAAATATGTCAATTCCCCTGATACTCCGCTTTATGACAAGAGCCGTTCGCTGTATGGAATATATCTTGCCAAGTCGGAAATCAGCAGACAGGGAAAGTGCTATCTGGTGGAAGGCAACGTGGACGTTGTCACGATGCACCAGATAGGTCTTACAAATACCGTCGCTTCCTGCGGGACATCGCTGACGCAGCAGCAGATCAGACTGATCAAGAAATTCACGGACAACGTCACAATCATGTATGACGGCGATGCCGCCGGTATCCACGCTGCGCAGAAGGCGATAGGGATGATTCTTGAAGAAGGGATGAACGTCAAGGTCCTGTTGTTCCCTGACGGTGACGATCCTGATTCTTTCTGCCGGAAACATTCTCTGCAGGAGGTCAACGAGTTCATCGAAAGTAACGAACAGGACTTCGTTTCATATATGCGTTCGGTCGCGGGGGATTTCGGGAAGGACCCGATACGTCGGGCAAATGTGATAAATGGCGTGGCAGATGCGATAGCACTCATACCTGACGCCGTGAAGAGGGAGGTTTTTGTCGATGAATGTGCCTCATTGTTCGACGTGAACGCAGATGCCTTGTACAAAAGGATAAACTACACCCTTTCCAAGAAGAGGGATGAGACCTTGAAGGAAATGGAGAGGGAAAGGAGAAGGAGGGAGAATATGCCTCCGGATACGCCTGATATCGAGGCCGGGCTGCCCGATGAACAGGGACGTACGCCTATCCGTGTTTCCGTTCTGGAGAACAGGACGCTTGCGCAGGCGGAGAGCGATCTTCTGTATTTTCTCCTGAATTACGGCAGGGAGGAATTGGATTTCCAGAGTGATTCCGAATACTATTCCGGGTCCGAACTTGAGAAACCGACGGTTGCCGACTTCATCAGGGCGTCGATTGACAGTGATGGAAGTCATATGGCCAATACCCTGTACAGACGTGTCTATGATGAATATTCCCGTCTCTACGACAATCAGATGCCCCAGCAGGACATAATCACATACCTTCAGAACCAACCGGACCGTGATGTGGCTGATCTGGTCGGGCAACTTTCGACGGAGAAGTATCTTCTGACGGTCAGGAATTTCGAGAATTCACTGATGACCACTTCCTCCTGGCTGGTGACTTATGTGCCGAAAGCCATACTGTATTATAGCGAACGTCGTATTCAAGACAGGGTTGAGTCTCTCCGAGGGGCCCTCAATGGCCTGTCGGGTGACGAGGAACTTTCTGCGATGCAGGAGATAGTGAAGCTTCAGGCTGCGCAGAGAAGGATAAACAAGAAATTGGGTAGAGAAAAGAAATAAAGAAAATAATATGAAAAAGAAATTCAACAGAACGCTTGTGACCTGTGCGCTCCCTTATGCGAACGGGCCTGTGCATATCGGACATCTTGCCGGAGTATATATTCCCGCCGACATTTATGTGAGATATCTGAGGATGAGGGGCGAGGAGGTGCTGTATGTCTGCGGTTCCGACGAGCACGGTGTTCCAATCACCATCAAGGCTCGCGAACAGGGATGCTCTCCTCAGGATATTGTGGACAAGTATCACGGAATAATCGCCGACAGTTTCAAGGGTTTCGGCATTAATTTCGACATCTACGGGCGGACGTCATCGGACATCCACGCCAAGAACGCATCCGCCTTCTTCAAGAAGCTTTATGATGAAGGCAAGTTCATATCCAGGGAGTCCGAGCAATATTATGATCCCGAGGCAAAGACGTTCCTTGCTGACAGGTATATAGTAGGGACCTGCCCTAAATGTGGGGCGGAAGGTGCTTACGGTGACCAGTGTGAGAAATGCGGGTGCACGCTCAGCCCGGAGGAACTTATCAACCCGAAGAGCAAGTTGAGCGGTGCCGAGCCTGTCAAGAAAAAGACAACCCATTGGTATCTTCCTCTGGACAGGGACGAAGCCTGGCTGCGTGAATGGATACTGGAGGGACATAAGGAATGGAGACCGAACGTGTATGGCCAGGTAAAGAGCTGGCTTGACGGCGGTCTGCAGCCGCGTGCCGTAACCAGGGACCTCGACTGGGGTGTGCCCGTGCCGGTCGAAGGAGCTGAAGGCAAGGTCCTTTATGTGTGGTTCGACGCACCTATCGGATATATATCCAACACCCAGGAACTCCTTCCCGATGATTGGGAGAAGTGGTGGAAGTCGGAAGATACGCGTCTTGTGCATTTCATAGGCAAGGACAACATCGTGTTCCATTGTATTGTCTTCCCGGCTATGTTGAAGGCATACGGGGACGGCTACATCCTCCCTGACAACGTCCCGGCAAACGAGTTCCTCAATCTTGAAGGGGACAAGATATCCACGTCAAGAGGCTGGGCCGTGTGGGCTCACGAATATTTGAAGGATTTCCCGGGGAAGCAGGACGTGCTTCGTTACGTGCTTACTGCCAACGCCCCCGAGACGAAAGACAATGACTTCAGCTGGAAGGACTTCCAGCAGCGCAACAATTCGGAACTCGTAGCCATATTCGGTAATTTCGTGAACCGTGCCGTTGTCCTGACTCACAAGTACTTCGGCGGCAAGGTCCCGTCTGCGGGACAGATGCTTGACATTGACAAGGAGACGCTCTGGCAGATACCTGCGCTCAAGGAGTCGATGGAGAAGAATCTTGAGAATTTCCGTTTCCGTGAGGCGCTGAAGGATGCTATGTCCATAGCCCGTGTGGGTAACAAATATATCTCCGACACTGAGCCTTGGAAGGTGGCCAAGACCGATATGGAGAGGTGTGCCACAATCTTGAACGTGTCATTGCAGATATGCGCCGACCTGGCGATAGCTTTCGAACCGTTCACTCCGTTCGCGGCCGAGCGCCTTCGCAAGATGTTGGGAAGTCCTCTCGATTGGGAGATACTCGGACGTCCTACCATCCTGCCTGTAGGTCACGTGCTTGAAGAGCCTGAGCTGCTGTTTGCAAAGGTTGAGGATGCCGAGATAGAGATACAGCTCGACAGGCTTGCCAGGATACGCGCCGAACGCGAAGCTGCTGCTGCAGCCGAAGCAGCAAGCAAGGTAGCCCCGCAGAAGGAGGAGTGCGTTTTCGAGGATTTCGAAAAAATGGATATCCGCACGGCTACCGTGCTGGAAGCCGAACGCGTACCGAAGACGGACAAGCTCCTCAAACTCACCATCGATACCGGTATGGACCGCAGGGTGATAGTATCGGGGATAGCGGAATACTATTCTCCGGAAGATATGGTCGGCAAGCAGATATGCATACTCGCAAACCTCAAGCCTCGCGTGATAAAGGGGATCGAGTCCAAGGGAATGATCCTGATGGCCAAGCAGGGTGACGGAAAGATGCGTTTCGTCACTCCTCAGGAGAAACTGTCTGACGGCTCTCAGATAGGTTAGCCTTGAATTCGGCATCTGCCCTCTCGACTGAGACCGAACGTTTCAATACGAATCCGCTTCCAAGATATTTGGTGCGCACGTCCTCGTCCGAAGCGAGGGCGGCGGGCGTACCTTGCTGGAGAATTGTACCCTCGTAAAGGAGATATGCCCTGTCAGTGATGGCAAGGGTCTCGCCTACATTGTGGTCCGTTATGATTACGCCGATGTTGCGATATTTCAGCTTTGCAATGATGTACTGGATGTCCTCCACGGCAATCGGATCGACACCTGCGAACGGTTCGTCCAGAAGAATGAACTTAGGGTCGATGGCCAGTGCCCTCGCTATCTCGCAACGGCGTCTCTCTCCTCCTGACAACTGGATGCCGAGACTCTTCCTGACTTTGGACAGATTGAATTCGTTTATGAGTCCTTCAAGCCTCTCCTGTCTCTCATTGCGTGACATTCCGGCCATCTCCATAACAGAGACGATATTGTCCTCCACGGACATCTTGCGGAATACCGATGCTTCCTGAGGAAGATATCCTACACCCATCTGAGCCCTCTTGTACATAGGGAGCTTTGTTATTTCGGTATCGTCCAGGAATATCCTTCCTTCGTTCGGTGCAACCTGTCCGGTTATCATATAGAAGCTGGTTGTCTTTCCGGCACCGTTAGGCCCGAGAAAACCGACAATCTCCCCCTGGTTGACTTCCATCGATACACCTTTTACGACAGTGCGTACTCCATATTTCTTAACAAGATTCTCGCAGCGAAGTTTCATACGTCATCACTTATTTTACATCAAGGCCGAGGTCTGCCACCAGGCCACGGACTTCCTCGTTCTTGTTCATCAAATCCCTTGCCTTCTCGGCGGGCATATAGATTTTCTCCCCTTCTTCCTCAGAAGGAACCACTCCAACTTCCAGTCTGACTTTCGAACTGCCGACAAGCTGCTGGATATTCGCTTCCAAAGTTCTGAGAGTATTGTCCTCAATCCATTTCTTCTGTGCCTCGTTGGTCACATAGAAGGTCATTATTTTCCGACCCTTCTCTATCATAATCTCCAGCTTGGCATTCCCGAGAGCGTTTGCAAGGCGTGGCTGCGTTGTCGCTGCAACTATGTCCTTCCATTTTGAAATTATCTCCTCGTCCTCAGGAACCGGGTCGTCGGAGGTCTTATTGACAGTTTCAGGACCTTTCTTCTCCGGCTCATCGTCTTTCATAAGCTCTGAAAGAGAAAGCGCTGCCCCAGTCTTCACGGCTTTCTTCGGCTGTTCGGCAGGTTTTTCCGGAACCGGTGCCGCAGGCTTTGCGGAAGGTACAGGGGTTGCAACCATCGTTGCAGGCGTGCTGTCATCAAGTGACAGATCGATTATTTCATCGGAGGCTTCTGCTCTCTTCGGTTCCGGTGCTGCCGGCTTTGTCATTGCCACTGCGGGCTTCTGCTCGGCAACCGGAGCATTGCTCAGGAAGGCGAGCTTCATAAGAGCGTATTCGATGTGCAATCTCTGGTTCGTAGCTGCTCTGTAACCTGCTTCACAGGCTGTCGTTATTCCGAGAGCGTCATATATGAATTTGACGGAACATTTTTCCGCCTGCTGCCTGTAGCGTTTCTTCAGGGAATCCGGAAGGTCCAGCAGGGAGTCCAGCCCGCCTGTCTTGCTGACAAGCAGGTCCCTGAAATGGGAGCCCAGGGACGATATGAAATACAGTGCGTTGAAACCTTTGTGAAGTATTTCGTCAAATCTCCACAAAGCCTTGCCGTAATCTGCAGCCAGGAAATCCTCGACGAGAGAGAAACTGTATTCATAGTCAAGTACATTGAGATTCCTTATGACATCCTCGTACTTTATGTCGTTCCCGCAGAACGCTACGGTCTGATCGAATATGGTAAGGGCATCCCTCATCGCACCGTCAGCCTTCTGTGCTATCACGTGCAGGCTCTCCTCGTCGATGCTGATTTTCTCCTTGCCCGCTATGTCCCTCAGGTTACGGACAATGTCCGGAACTCCGATGCGGTTGAAGTCGTATGTCTGACACCGGCTCAGGATAGTCGGGATTATCTTGTGCTTCTCAGTGGTCGCCAGGATGAATATGGCGTGTGCGGGCGGCTCTTCGAGGGTCTTCAGGAAAGCGTTGAACGCCGCCTGGGACAACATATGGACCTCATCGATGATATATACACTGTATTTTCCCACCTGAGGAGGAATCTGGACCTGGTCCATAAGGGCCTTTATGTCATCCACACCGTTGTTGGATGCCGCATCGAGTTCGTGGATGCAGTATGACCGTCCTTCTGCAAACGACTGACAGGATTCGCACATCCCGCAAGGTTCCATATCGGCTGTCGGATGCGAGCAGTTGATGGTCTTCGCGAAAATACGCGCGGCACTGGTCTTGCCGACACCCCTCGGCCCGCAGAAAAGGTACGCGTGCGCGAGCTGCCCGCGGAGTATCGAATTCTTGAGGGTCGTGGCTATGTTGTCCTGCCCTATGAGGGTCTCGAAAGAGTCGGGACGGTATTTGCGTGCGGATACGATGTATTGTGACATAACCTACAAATGTACATATTAATTTGTTAACTTTGTCGGACATGAAAAGCCAATTGACGAAATATTTGCTGCTTGTTCTGATGGCGTTTCTGCCTGTTCTGGCTTATGCACAGGGAAAGGTATATACGCGGAAGGTGAGGATTGCCGATTTCCCGATCCGTACCGCAATGGTCGTAATCGATCCCGATTCTCAGCTTTGCTCCCTTATCCGCGAGGAGGTCGTGAGCAGGTGGCGTATTTCACCTTATGAGTTCTGTGCCCCCCAGGATTATGACCGGCTCAAGACAAGAAATGACCTGTATTTCCTCAGGATTGAAGAGGACGGCGGAATAGTCTACCTCGTATTCTCAAAAGGCGGTGTCGAGAAGGATGACGATCCGCGGAAGGAATATCTTGAGGTGGTCAGGCTGCCTGCCGCCGTAAAAAATTCCGAACAGGCGACCGAAAATTTCGTGGATGCCTATGTAGATATCATCCAGCGTTTCGTCGAGGATGCCGCCTCTTCTGACAATGTGGCTTATTCCGGTCTGAAACATTATAATGTGCCGGGTATCACGAGGCGGCCGAAGGACAGTTACGACAGAGTTGTGGTCGGGCCTTATGTGATGATAATAGAAAAGGGGAGCAACTCACTGCTGATGTTCCGTAAAAGAAATACCAATGGAGAAAGCGCAGGATAGATACATACGGGAGCATTCCACACGTCCTGAAGAAGCCCTGGAATGGATTGAGAAGCAGACGAACATCCACACGAATTATCCCAGGATGCTTTCCGGATCCGTACAGGGAGAGCTTTTGAGGATTCTTGTAGGCGCTACCGGCGCTGAGAGGGTACTCGAGATCGGGTCGTTCACAGGATATTCAGCCGCTTGTATGGCTCTGGGAATGTCCGGCGGGGGACATATTGATGCGTTGGAAATCAATGATGAGCTCGAGCCCCTGATGCGTGAGGGATGGCTCCGGGCCGGAGTCGCCGATAGGATAACTCTGCATATCGGCGATGCCAGAGAGATTCTGCCGGGATTGGAAGGCCCATATGATTTCGTTTTCATAGATGCCAACAAGAGGGAATATTCATCATACCTTGACCTGGTGTACGGAAAAGTAAGGAAGGGCGGATTGATAGTCGCCGATGACGTCCTCTGGGACGGAAAGGTCTATGCCGATCCTCTCCCTCGTGACGCCCAGACCGAAGGTTTGCTCTCTTTCAATGACAAGGTCGTATCAGACCCTGGTCTGGAAGTCGTAATGTTGCCGTTGAGGGACGGCTTGTCCATAATCAGAAAGAAATAGAGATGCCCGATACCAAATATCTTGACGATTTTGAGGAAATGCTCAAGGAAGGCCTTGTCAAGGTCTGCAGGAATGCCGGTCTTCTTGGAGACGGAAAACTACAGGAAGCCCCTGATATCGAAGCCAAATGGATGGACTCCCTCATAAAGGGATTTACTGAGGACGCCGTCGGGAACTTCAATGATTACCCGAAAGCCACCCTGGCCTGGGCGGGATTCCTCGGGATGGCCGTCGCCAATCTGTGGGACAGGAACTGGATCCGGCACAAGGAAGACCCCTATGAGAGTTTCTATGGGCCCAGAGGCTTTGATGATATGGACGAGAACATTATCGGGAACGTACTCCGCCTCAGTGACGGGCAGGCGGCGAAGGTGTCCGAATGCCTAAACAGTTGCGCCCTTGCTACCCTGGGCCTCATCAGACATCAGGGAATTGAACCGCAGACGGCGGATGGATTCTATATCCTCGTGAGGGCCTTCTCGGTGATGTACGAGATAGGCGCCGCCATCGAGCTGCAGAGGCTCGGATACAGGATGGTGCCTTATACGAAGTCCTGAACGTTCTTCTCGGAAATGGTAGTATCTCCGAGAATCAGCAGTCTTTCGACAACATTGCGCAGTTCGCGTACGTTTCCTGTCCAGGATTTTTCCTGCAGGGCCTTGATGGCCTCAGGGGAGAATGATTTTCGTGGCATCGCGCTCTCGGAGCATATCTGGTTCGTGAAATGATCGACGAGTAACGGAATGTCGGATTTTCTCTCATCCAGGGATGGAACCTGTATCACAATGACGCTAAGTCTGTGGTATAAGTCTTCTCTGAAATTTCCCTTCTCTATCTCGGCCTTCAGGTCCTTGTTGGTTGCAGCAATCACCCTCACGTCGACCTCTATATCCTTGTCGGACCCGACTCTTGAAAGCTTTCTTTCCTGAAGCACACGCAGAACCTTAGCCTGGGCCGCCAGGCTCATGTCGCCGATTTCATCGAGGAACAGTGTGCCTCCGTCGGCCTGTTCGAACTTGCCTTTATGCTGTTTGATAGCGGAAGTGAAAGACCCTTTTTCGTGCCCGAACAACTCGCTTTCAATCAATTCTCCCGGAATTGCCGCGCAGTTGACTTCAACATACGGCATAGCCCGGCGTTCGCTTTGCTGGTGCAGGCTGCGGGCCACAAGCTCCTTTCCAGACCCGTTCGGCCCGGAGATGAGCACTCTGGCATCAGTGGAAGCGACTTTGCTTATCATTTCCTGAATGTGTTTCATCGCTTCGGATTCTCCCACCATCTCCGCTCCGAACACCTTTTTCTTCAGGACCTTGTTCTGGCTTGCGAGAGAAGTCCTTTCCGTCGCGTTTTTGATGGTGATAAGTATCCTGTTGAGGTCCAGAGGCTTCTGTATGAAATCGAATGCTCCCTTCTTTATGCACTCTACGGCCGTGTCTATGTCCCCGTGCCCTGATATCATCACAACTGCGGTGTCCGAACCTTCAGCCATCAGACGGTCCAGTACCTCCAATCCGTCGGTGCCCGGCATCTTGATATCACAGAAGATTACGTCATAATTGCTCTTCGATGCCATATCCAGACCCGTTGCCCCGTCCTCTGCGGTGTCTACCACATATCCTTCATCAATAAGGATTTCTCCAAGTGAATTGCGTATTGCACGCTCATCGTCGATGATAAGTATTTTCATATTCTTATTCTTTGAGGCTTCTGTGGCAAAGTTAATTTTTTTCTTAACTTCGCGGATGGCGATTCAGAAAAGAATGATGGTTTTACCGGATATTATAATAGCAGTCGACGGATATTCCTCCACAGGGAAGAGCAGTTTCGCGAAACTTGTCGCGAAAGAATTCGGCTTTGTCTATCTTGATTCCGGAGCATTGTATCGCGCAGTCACACTATTTGCCCAGGAGTCCAGACTCATTTCCAGAATGAATATCATCGATCCTTCGCTGGAGAGGGAGATAAAGGATCTGCCGTTGAGATTCAACTCCGACAACAGGACGTTCATCGGGGACAGATGCGTGGAGAAGGAAATCCGCTCGATGGAGGTCAGCGCCCAGGTCAGCCCGATTTCGGCGCTTCCGTATGTAAGGAATTTCGTAGATGGAATCCTGCACGGATACGGCCGGAAGGGAAGGGTGGTTATGGATGGAAGGGACATAGGCACAACGGTGTTTCCGGAGGCCCAGTTGAAGATATTTATGACGGCTTCGGACGAGGTCCGGGCACGTCGCAGGTATGACGAACTTGTCGCCAAGGGCGAGGTCCCGGTATTCGAGGAAGTGGTGAGCAACATAAGGGAGAGGGATTATATCGATTCGCACAGGGAGACTTCTCCCCTTCAGAGGGCGTCTGACGCGTATGTGCTGGACAATTCAAATATGACTCTTCAGGAGGAACTGGCCTGGGTCAAGGGTCTGGTTCAGGGGAAATTCAATATTCTATGATGACCGTTGAGATAGACAGTAACTCCGGATTCTGCCCCGGTGTCATCAGGGTGGTGGACAAGGCTGAAGAGTGTCTTTCCGAAAAGGGTCACCTGTATTCCCTCGGGGCGATAGTACATAACGAGGAAGAACTTGCCAGACTTCAGGCAAAGGGACTGGTGACGATAGATGACGATGACATAGATCAGACACCCGGAGCCGGTGGGGAGCGTCTTCTGATACGCGCTCACGGGGAACCGCCTTCACTGTTTGCAAAAGCGCGGTCTCTTGGATTCGACATTATAGACTGTACCTGTCCGGTGGTGCTCAAACTGCAGAAAGATATCCGTGAAGCCTATTCCCGGGTGAGCCCCGCGGGTGGCAGGATAATCATCTACGGGAAGATTGGACACGCTGAGGTCCTCGGCCTGGTGGGTCAGGTGGACTCCGACGCGAAGGTTGTGGAGAACATTGCGCAGTTGAAGGCTTATCTGGATGAAGGCCTGCCACAAGGCCCGGTTGAGGTGTTTTCGCAGACAACTATGGACCCTGATTCCTACAAGGAGTTGTGCGGGTACCTCATATCCAGGGTTCCGGATACCACAGTACACGATACGATATGCGTACAGGTGTCATCCCGACACAAAAGATTGATGGAATTTGCGCTCGCCCACGACGTGGTGATATTCGTCTCCGGAAAGGCAAGCTCGAACGGCAAAGTGCTTTGTGATCTGTGCAGGTCCTACAACCTCAGGACCTATCATATTGGTTCTGTGGAGGATATCCAGAAATCCTGGTTCAGTGCAGATGACCGGGTGGGTGTTTGCGGCGCCACTTCGACTCCGAAATGGCTGCTTGACAGGGTGGCCGCGGAGATAGAAAATTTGCAATAGTGAGTCAGATTCCCTAAATTCGCGTCGGAAAAATCTAATAACTAAATATTTATGGCAACAACAGCAGATTTCAAGAATGGTCTTTATCTCAAATTCAATGAGAAGCCGTGTATGATAGTATGGTTCCAGCATGTCAAGCCTGGAAAAGGTCCTGCATTCGTGAAGACGAAACTCCGCAACCTTGAGAACGGAAGAATCCTCGAGAACACTTTCACTGCAGGTGCGAAGATTGAGACCATAGAGGTCGAGAGGCGCCCATATCAGTTCCTTTATGCTGAGGAAGACGGTTTCAACTTTATGCACGAGGAGACCTACGAGCAGATAAAGCTTCCTAAGGAAGTGGTTGAGAATGCGGACCTTATGAAGGAGGGCCAGCACGTCGAGATGATGTTCGTCACAGGAGACGAAGAGCGCTGCCTCACCTGCGAACTTCCTACCTATGTCACTCTGGAGGTAACATACTCGGAGCCTGCAGTCAAGGGCAACACGGCATCGACCAGCGCCCTCAAGGAAGTTACTCTCGAGACAGGTGCAAAGATAATGGTCCCTCTGTTCATAGAGACCGGTGAGAAGATCACGGTCAATACTACAGACAGGTCATACGGACAGAGAGTCTAGTCCCTGCGCTCTATTTTCAGCTGCTGAATACTGAAGGTACCGCCCTTGGAACTGACAAAGATGGTGACAAGAAATGTCTCACCACCGGCGTTCAGATTTCCGAGGGCGTACTTCTTGTTGGCCCGTCCGGCGGTATGGGTTATTTCGAATGACCTTGGAGTATGGGCATTGAAGAATGTCTCCAGGATGAGTTCCGCCTGATTCCGGCTGCAGTTCCTCTCGGGAGACAGGACGGATATGTCCAGATTCTCCGAAAACCAGGCGGACAGAGCCTCTGCGTTGCCTTGTGTCAGATACTTTGTAATGGGGACGAATACGTCATAGCTTTCATTGCGGGCGTATGTCGAACTTCCTGCCAGGATGGCGATGGAGAGTATGACGGATTTCAGGATGGAATTCATAATCAGCTCTTTCATTGCAAATTTTGAGCCACATTATTATCTTTGCATCTATGCGGGTAACATTGCTGACAGTCGGAAAGACGGATATCCCCTGGGTGAAAGAAGGTCTGGAAATGTATGCGGCCAGACTCAAGCACTATGTTCCGTTCAGCATAGTGGAGATTCCGGAATTGAAGAATGTCTCTACACTTGGCCGGGATGCGATCAAGCAGAAAGAAGGGGAACTCATATTGAAGAATGTCAGGCCTGCGGATTATGTCGTGCTTCTGGATGAGCGAGGGAAAGAATATCGTTCCATAGAGTTCGCCGAAGCTCTCGGAAATATTCTCTCACGCTCTTCTGCGGATATATGCTATGTGATAGGAGGGGCGTACGGATTCAGCCCCGAGGTGTATTCCAGAGCGAATTCCATGCTTTCACTGTCCAGGATGACATATTCACATCAGATTGTGAGAACGATTTTTGCAGAACAGCTTTACAGGGCGTTCACTATCCTTAAAGGGGAACCATATCACCACGAATGACAAGGAAGTTAAGCATAAAGACGTATGTTATCGGGGCTGTCCTGGCTATGGCTCTGGTACTGCTCGTGCTGTCCCTGCTTTCTCCCCGCAGCCATACCAATGCTTCCTTTGAGGCAAGAAGGGCCGGGATGATTCTGGACAACAGGATGGATAAGCTGGACACCTTCGTGGAAAAGGCGCTGGAAGGTCCTGAGAACGAGTGGATGAATCTCGGAAACGTTCCGGAAGATATGGTCCTGTACCGTTATGTTGGAGATTCCCTTCAGTCCTGGTGCCATCAGTTTACGGTCGGCAATGATGACATACACAGCAGATATCTGGTGGAGAGGCTTATCAATCCGCGTCAGAATTTCGAATCTCCGCTGATGGAGATAACGGACGAAGCGGGTTTCTTCAATTTCGGCCCGAAATGGTATATAGCCAAATCCCGGGAACGGGACGGCATCAAAGTCATCGCCGGACTTGAGATAATGGATTCACAGAATCCTTCCAACCTGAACGGCTCCAATCCGAGACTCCATATCGGAAACAGGTTCAACATCCGTCCACTCTCGTACAGCGAAGGCAGTGCCGTTTGCGTGGACGGAGTCCCACAGTTCAAGCTTATAAGGGAGTCTCTGTCATCCAGCAGTGACCTGATGCTGTTCTCCCCTTTGCTCTATGCCGGGGGAGTGTTCCGGTCTCTGGGGTCGGTGATCATTCTAAATGCCATTATTTTCATACTTTCGCTGATAATATATCTTTACCGGGACAATATTTTCAGGAAAATCAAGAAGCGAAGGACGATGATTGCCTTTGCCGTAGTGGACATACTTGCCATTATTGCCATCCTTGTCTGCGCCTTTCTCACGTTCCGGAGCATCATAGTCAATTCCAATATCTCGCTGGAGCTCTACAAACTTGATGACGTGTCAAGCTATACGGTGCTTGTCTATGCATCATTCATAGCGATGTTCACGAGTGTTCCGATGCTCCTGCAGATGCTCAGGCCCACGGTGGCCAGGCTCTCAGGCCGCCATATCAATGCATTCTCGCTCAAGAACAGGATAGCCCTCTCCGCCCTGCTTTCCGTGGGGATGACGCTTATGGCCGCGCTGCTCGGATTCGGCAAGGAGCAGAACAGGCTTTCCGTATGGGCGGACAGATTGTCGGTTGACAGGGATATTGCGCTAGAAGTACAACTCAGGCTGGTGGAACCGCAGGTTGCCGGGGATGCTTTCATATCGACCCTTTCGCAGCTTGACAATGCTGTCTCGACGATAGAGAACAGGATAACTGATACATACTTCTACCGAATTGCGCAGGATTATGACCTGACAGTATATCTGCTGCGGAGTGCAGAAGATATGATGTTCTATCATTCCAGGACAGATGCTGCCGTGAAGATATCGGACCAGTCCAGGTTTACGTTCATCAACGTCGGCGGCCATCCGAGATACGACGGATTGTTCCTGTACTACAATCAGAATTACGGTATGACCCGTCTCCTGCTTGAGGTGGAGGAGAAGGCGAACAAGACGGACCGCGGATACGCAGGCATATTCCACCTGACCAGGCCGGGTCAGGTTTCAATCCCCGGCGTATATTCCTATGCCAGATACAAGGGAGCCGACCTTCAGTCCTTCAAAGGTGAATACGCCTATCCGGTCAGACTGGGCGAAGGCTTGTACGGGTCCTTCCCGGATGACGGATATATGCACGTCGTGACCGAAATCAACGATGATGAGGCAATCGTAATATCCAGACCGAAGATAGCCGAGTACAACTATCTGATATCTACGGTTTTCATAGCCCTGCTTATATTCCTGCTCCTTTCGGTGTTCACGATACACCGCAAGAACCTGCACAAGGAGGAGCGGCATTACTACAAGTCCAGAATCAACGCAGTGCTGATGACGGGTCTCATACTGACGATGGTCATAATGGCCGCTGTGAGCGTCCTTTTCGTTTATAAACGCAATGAGGCCAATATGAACAGCATAATGTCCGACAAGATAAACTCCATACAGGTATTGATGAATTCAAGGATAAGGGGTGCGTATTCCAGCCGCGACCTTATGTCTCCGGATGTCAGGAACCTGCTGGACATAGTCGGGGAAGATACCGGTTCGGACATCACGCTTTACGGGACTGACGGTCTGGTGTTGATGTCTACGATGCCGGAGGTCTTCAACAGGATGATTCTGGGAGGAAGGATGAATGATGAGGCGTACGAGAACATCACATACAAGGCGAAACGATACTACATCCACAAGGAGAATGTCGGCGGCCGCAGCTACCACAGTATGTATGCCCCGCTCTTTTCGGAAAACGGACAGGTGATTGCCATAATATGCTGCCCTTACATCTCGGAGAGTTTCGACTTCAGAAAAGACGCCGCAACCCATTCGATGGCTATCCTGACAGTGTTCATAATCCTGCTCCTGACGGTAAGAATCATATCTACGGCTGTCGTCAAGAGGATGTTCAAGCCTCTCAGCGAGATGGGAAGGAAGATGTCCGCCGCCAATACAGGCGCACTCGAGCACATCAGCTATTCCAACAACGATGAGATACTTTCCCTTGTGGAGTCCTACAACAGGATGGTCGATGACTTGTCAGAGAGCACCAGGCAACTTGCGCAGGCTGAAAGGGACAAGGCCTGGAGCGGTATGGCCCGTCAGGTGGCACACGAGATAAAGAACCCTCTGACTCCGATGAAACTCCAGTTGCAGCGGATAATCCGTCTGAAGGAAAAGAACGATCCAGCCTGGCAGGACAAGTTCGATGAAGTCACCAAAGTGCTGCTTGACCATATCGAGATACTTACCGATACCGCTAACGAATTCTCCACATTCGCCAAACTTTATACTGAGGAACACACCCTTATAGACCTCGACAAAGTACTGCAGGAGGAGATTGCGATGTTCGACAGCAAGGAGAATGTCCGATTCGATTATTTCGGACTGGAAGGCGCGAAGGTGATGGGGCCGAAACCTCAGCTCACGCGGGTGTTCGTCAATTTGATAAACAACTCCGTACAGGCGATAGGGAACGCATCCGGAGGCTGCATAATGGTCTCATTGAGGAATTCCACGAAGGACGGCTATTACGATATCGTGTTCGAGGACAACGGTCCCGGAGTCGCCGAGGAGAATGTCGGCAAATTGTTCACACCGAACTTCACAACGAAAAACGGAGGGTCCGGACTCGGCCTTGCCATTTCCAGAAGTATCCTCGAGCGCTGTGGGGCGAAAATCAGTTATTCAAGGTCGTTCACACTAAACGGCGCCTGCTTCACGATTTCATATCCGAAATAGAAAATTCTTGCGTATCTTTGTGCTGATTAAAGGTGAATGTCCAAATGAAGATCTCCGACGCCAGATTCGCGGGAAGCAGCACAAGGGTCACTCAACGGCCTGCGAGGAGGTTGCCTGAATTCGCCTTCATCGGACGCTCCAACGTAGGGAAATCCTCACTGATAAACATGCTCTGCGGTAACGGCCGTCTCGCGATGACGTCCGCCACTCCCGGCAAGACAAAACTTGTCAATCATTTCCTTGTCAATGACAGCTGGTACCTCGTGGACCTTCCGGGATACGGGTATGCCAGGATGGGCAGGAAGGACAGGGAAGAGCTGGAGAATGTCATAAGGGATTATCTCCACTTTTCGGAGGAGCTTGTCCAGCTTTTCGTGCTGGTGGATTCCCGTCACGACATAGGGGATATCGACATTGATTTCATGGCTGAGCTGGGAGAAAACGGAATCCCTTTTGCGATAATACTCACAAAGACTGACAAGCAGGGGCCCAATGTACTCAAGGCACAGATAGAAAGGGACTGCGAACTGCTCGGAAAGGATTGGGAGGAACTGCCTCAGATATTCTGTAGCTCTTCTCAGACAGGAGCCGGCAGACAGGAGATACTCGACCATATCGGACAAATACTAAAAACATCAGAATAGCGCTATGCAACACTCTCACAGAATGGAACTTTTCGCCTGCAGGTCCTCCAGGGCGTTTGCGGAAAAGGTAATAGACGAGCTCAACAGACACAGGGCTGATGACGAACCGGAAATCAAACTCGGAGAACTGGATGTGACGACTTTCAGTGACGGGGAATACCAGCCTATGTTCAAGGATAGCGTCAGAGGTGCCACCGTGTACCTTCTCCAGTCCACTATGCCCCCGGCAGACAACATTATGGAGCTTCTTCTCTGTATTGATGCAGCCAAGAGGGCATCTGCCGACAAGGTCATAGCCGTCATCCCTTATTTCGGTTGGGCGAGACAGGACAGGAAGGACCGTCCGAGAGTTGCCATCGGAGCCAAGCTTGCAGCCAACCTGCTGAGGGCGGCCGGAGCCGACAGGGTGATGACCTGTGATCTTCACGCTGACCAGATACAGGGATTCTTCGACATTCCGGTTGACCACGTGTATGCCAGCAAGGTTTTTGTTCCGTTCCTCATATCCAAGCATTTCCCGGATTTGGCCATCGCGGCTCCGGATATGGGCGGCGCGAAACGCGCCAATGCCTATGCCAAGGCGCTGAGTACCAAAGATGAGGATTGCGGAGTCATCCTCTGCCACAAAACCCGTGAGAGGGCCAATGTCGTATCGGACATCAAGGCCATAGGTGAGGTCGAGGGCAAGAACATAATCATAGTCGACGATATGATCGATACGGCCGGGACGCTTTGCAAGGCGGCCGACGTGCTGATGTCCTACGGCGCTAAGAGCGTTCGCGCCTGTGCGACCCACGGGGTGCTCTCCGGACAGGCGGTCAGCAGGATACACGAGTCATCCCTCAAGGAAGTTTACATAACCGACACCGTTCCGCATCCGGAACTGGCCGATGATCCGAAGATCAGGATTGTCTCAATGACAGAGGTCTTTGCCAGCATCATCCATAAGGTTTACAATTATGAGGCGATAAGCCCTGATTTTATATTTTAATGAAAGTTTTCCTCCTGACACTAGCCGTCGTGGCCGTATGCGTCTTCGGGTTGTGCTTCAACATAATTTTCCGCAAGAACGGTGAATTCCCGAAATACGACGTCGGGTCGAATGAGGAAATGCGCAGGCGAGGCATCCGCTGTTTCAAGGATGAAGATGCCGAACTTCACGGAAGAAAATGTCGCGGAAACAAATCCGAGGCTTGTAAGGATTGCAGTTTTAATAAATGAGTCTTGTAGCAATAGTAGGACGCCCGAACGTGGGCAAGTCAACCCTGTTCAACCGACTTGTTGGGATGAGGCAGGCCATAGTGGATGATATTGCGGGAGTTACCCGTGACCGCCATTACGGAAGGTGTGAATGGTGCGGACGGGAGTTTTCCGTGGTTGATACCGGAGGATATACCAACAACTCCGATGACGTATTCGAATCTGCGATACGCCGTCAGGTGGAGATTGCCATAGACGAGGCCGACGTCGTGCTGTTTATGGTTGAGGCCGCCGCGGGCATAACCGACTATGATTCCGAGATAGCGGATGTCCTGCGGAGGAGCAGAAAACCCGTGATACTGTGCGTCAACAAGGTGGACAGTGGAGAAAAGCTGTTTGACGCCTATCAGTTCTACAGTCTCGGGCTTGGAGAGCTGTACAGTATATCCGCTGCCAACGGAAGCGGAACGGGGGATCTTCTGGATGCTGTCGTTGCCGTGCTTCCTTCAGAGGAGACGGAGGCGGACCCATATGCCGGACTGCCTAGGATAGCAATTGTGGGACGCCCGAACGTGGGTAAGTCCTCCCTTACGAATGCCCTTCTGGGAGAGGAGAGGAACATCGTCACCCCTGTAGCCGGGACCACAAGGGATTCCATATCGACTCATTACAACAAGTTCGGGCACGAATTCATGCTGGTGGATACGGCCGGTATCCGCAAGAAGGGAAAGGTGCACGAGGACCTCGAATTCTACTCCGTGATGCGCTCCATCCGTTCCATCGAGAATTCGGATGTCTGCATCCTGATGATAGATGCCACCAAGGGTATGGAGGCACAGGATATGAACATCTTCAACCTCATACTCAAGAACAGGAAGGGCTGTGTCGTCGCAGTCAACAAGTGGGACCTTTTCATAAAGGACTCAAATACGCTGCGCGACTATACCGAGGGGCTCAGGTCAAGGCTTGCTCCGTTTGACGACGTTCCGATTATCTTCATTTCCGTCTTGAAGATGCAGCGTATCCAGGACGTCCTCAATGCGGCTACAGAGGTTTATGCGAACTATTCGCAGAAGATTCCTACGGCAAGGCTCAACGACACTTTGCTGCCGTTGATTGAAGAGACTCCTCCTCCTGCCTGGAAAGGCAAGTATGTGAAGATAAAATACGTGACGCAACTTCCGACGAAGTTCCCGTCATTTGCATTCTTCTGTAATCTGCCCCAGTATGTCAAGGATCCGTACAAGAGATTCCTGGAGAATCAGTTGAGGAAGAACTTCCATCTCACGGGCTGCCCGGTGCAGATATTCGTGCGCCAGAAATAGTAAATAAATATTTTGGATTACATAGAGCTATCAGAACTTCAGCGACAGCTTGCAGAAGGTGTTGCGGAGCTCTTCCCGTCTAGACTGTGGGTAAGGGCTGAGGTGGCCTCCGTTCAGATAAAATCGAACGGACACTGCTACCTCGACTTGTGTGAAAGTGATGATACCGGTGTCGTGGCCAAGGTGAAGGCCGTTATCTGGAGAAGCAGGTTCGTCCAGTTGCGGGAATACTATCAGTCCGTAACAGGTGCGGATATCCAAGGGGGACAACAGCTCCTGGTGCGGGTCCAGGTCAATTACAGTGAGCTGTACGGACTGTCTCTCGTGGTTGATGAGATTGAGCCTCTGTTCGCTCTTGGACAGTCTGAGCTGGAGAAAAGGAAGACGATTGAAAAACTCTCCGCAGAGGGGCTGCTTGACAGGCAGAAGGGTTTGGAGGTTGCCGCGCTGCCGTACAACCTTGCTGTCATTTCGGCCGCTGATGCCGCGGGATTCGGTGACTTCACAAAACATCTTGTACACAACGAATACGGATTCGTGTTCAATGTGGAATTGTTTGAGGCCACGATGCAGGGCGACGGAGCACCGGCATCGGTGATAGACGCCCTGGAACGCATAGAATGTTCGGACTGCCGGTACGATGCCGTGCTTATCCTCAGGGGTGGCGGCTCCGCCCTGGATCTGTCCTGCTTCAACGATTATGCGATGTGCTTCGCCATAGCGAACTGCCCCGTCCCGGTATATACGGCCATAGGACACGACAGGGACTTTCACGTTGCCGATATGGTCGCCTACCGCTTTGTCAAGACGCCAACGGCGCTTGCTGACGAATTCGTGGACTGCTATATGGCTGAGGACGAAAGGATATCCGGATTCGGCACGAGACTGAGACTTGCGTTCAATGCAAGGATTTCGGCACTGAATTCGCAGTTGGATCTGTTGCAGTCCAGGATCAGGAATGCCGATCCGCGCAGTGTCCTGTCCCGTGGATATGCATTGGTTACGGATGAGAGAGGAGTAGTGCTCAAATCGTCAAAAAAAGTGCGTGTTGGAGATAAAATCCGTATATTGTTTGAGGACGGACAGATAGAAGCAAAAGTCAGTTGATTATGGAAGAGGTTTTTGACTATACCGCTGCCGTAAAGGAGCTTGAGCGGATCGCACAGAAGGTGGAGGACCCTTCAACGGGCCTCGAAGACATTGACAAGTATATCAGGCAGTCGGATGAGCTGATAGAAAAGTGCAGGAACTATCTCCGTTCTGCCAGAACGAAAGCGGAGAATCTATGAAACCCGTGAAAATATATGAAACCGACCCCTGGCTCGAGCCGTTCAAAGGGGCGATTGACGCAAGACACAGCCATATCCTTGAAGACAGGAAGAAGCTTTGCGGTGACGGTACTGTGAGCAGTGCTGTCAACAATCATATCTATTACCCGCTGCATCTGGAAGGAAGCGAGTGGGTCATCAGGGAATGGGCCCCGAGTGCAAGCAGGATATACCTGACAGGGGATTTCAATAACTGGAAGCGGGTGGATGCATATGCGTTCAAGCCTGTCGGCCGGGGAAATTGGGAGTTGCGCGTCCCCGAGTTCTGCATACATCACGGAGATCTCTACAAACTGTTCATCGAGTGGCCGGGAGGTGGTGGAGAGAGGCTTCCAGCCTATGTCAGGAGAGTTGTTCAGGACAGTGAGACCAAAGTGTTCAGCGCGCAGGTGTGGGCTCCGGAACCGTATGTCTGGAAGCACGGAAAGCCTGGTAAGCGGAAGCATCCGTTGATATATGAGTGTCATATCGGAATGAGTTCCGAGAAGGAAGAGGTGTCCACATTTGAGGAGTTCCGCCGGGACGTGCTACCGAGGGTTGAAGCATTGGGATATGATGTGTTGCAGATAATGGCCCTTCAGGAACATCCGTATTACGGGTCGTTCGGATACCAGGTCAGCAACTTCTTTGCCCTGAGTTCCCGTTTCGGGACTCCGGAGGAGTTCAAGGCGCTGGTAGATGATGCTCACGGGAGGGGGATTGCGGTAATTATGGATATCGTCCATTCCCATTCCGTGGAGAACGTCAGCGAAGGCCTGAGTGAGTTCGACGGCCGTGATGACCTGTATTTCTACCACGGTCCCCAGGGCCATCATCCGGCCTGGGGATCCAGGTGCTTCGACTACGGAAAGGATGAGGTCAAGTATTTTCTCCTGTCAAACTGCAAATATTGGATGGAGGAGTATCATCTGGACGGGTTCCGTTTCGATGGCGTGACGAGTATGCTGTATTGGGACCACGGTCTTGGAAGGGATTTCAGCGGCTATGATATGTATTTCGGAGACGGCGTGGATGAGAATGCTGTCAGCTATCTGGCGCTCGCCAATATGCTTGTGCACGAGATGAATCCGGATGCCATCACGATAGCGGAGGATATGAGTGGAATGGCCGGATTGGCCGCGCCGTTCCAGTCCTACGGCGTGGGATTTGATTTCAGGATGGCGATGGGCATAGCCGACCACTGGATAAAATGGATCAAGGAAAAGTCCGATGACGAGTGGTCGATGTGGGAGATATGGCACGAACTCACGAACAAGCGTGCCGATGAGAATACCGTGAGCTATGCCGAGTGCCACGATCAGGCGCTGGTCGGAGACAAGACGATAATATTCCGCCTTATCGACAAGGATATGTATTTCAGTATGGATAAGGGTTCCGAGAACCTTGTCGTTGACCGTGGGGTAGCTCTTCATAAGATGATAAGGCTGGTAACTCTCGGAACGTCCGGAGGAGGATATCTAAACTTTATGGGGAACGAATTCGGACATCCGGAGTGGATAGACTTCCCGCGCGAAGGGAACGGATGGTCGTTCAAATATGCGCGCAGACAGTGGTCTCTTGCCGACAACGATTTTCTGAGGTACAAGTCCCTGCAGGATTTTGACTCGCAGATGGTCAGATATGTCAGGGATGAGGGGCTGCTGGAAGAGAACCCCGAGCAGCTATATGTTGATGATAGTAGCAAAATCTTGATATTCAAGCGTAAAAACAGTATATTTGCATTTAATTTCCATCCTTCGGCATCTGTCGAGGGTCTTGCCTTTCAAGCTCCTGAGGGAGAGTATGTTATGGCGTTCAATTCGGATGAAGAGCGTTTCGGCGGGTTCTCAAGACTGCAGGATGGGGAGAAGCACCTCACGATTGGGCATAGCCTGTCGATATATTTGCCGAGCAGATGTGCCGTGGTGCTAAAAAAATTATAGGGAAATATGGCATTTTTGAAATTCAACAAATCCGAACTCGTCAATCTGGCGTATTCGCTGAAGCGGGAAGTCCTGGGGTCCAACAAGACCGGTGCGTACTGCAACACCACGATAGTGGACTGCAATACACGCCGCTATCACGGGCTTCTGGCCGTGACGCTGGACAGGTTCGGAGGGGACAAATATCTCCTGCTTTCGGATGTGGATGAATCCCTGCTCGTCAACGGCAAGCAGTTCAACCTCGGTATCCATTGTTACGGAGACATATATGAGCCGAGAGGGCATAAGTACGTGGTGGACTTTGACGCCAACCCTGTCCCGACACTCACATACAAGGTCGGGGACGTGCTTTTCAGAAAGAGCCTGATGCTCTCTCAGGACAAGGATCAGGTGATGTTGCGCTTCGAGCTTGTCGAATCACCGTCACCGGTGACCGTGCGTCTGAAACCTTTCCTGGCTTTCAGGAACGTGCATTCACTGACCCATATGAATCCTGAGGCCCGTACGGAAGGCGTCGCCATCGAGAACGGAGTTGCATACAGGCTCTATCCGAACTTTCCGGACCTCAATATGCAGATGAATATAAAGTCGGCGAAATTTGTCACGGATTCATACTGGAACAACAATATCACATATTCCGACGAATACAGAAGAGGCTTCGACTGCAAGGAGGACCTGTTCGTTCCGGGTTATTTCGAATTCACTATGAAGCCTGGAACTTCCGTGGTGTTCTCAGCATCCCTCACCCAGGAGGATCCTTCAGGATTCAAGCAGAAGTTTGACAGCACCATAAAGAAGAAAGGTTCCGCTTCCGATTTTCACGACCAGCTCCGCCGTTGTGCCAACAGGCTCATCACGGATCACAATGGGCGCAAGAAGATCAATGCGGGTTTCACCTGGATGTACACGGGACTGTTGAGGGAGACCCTGCAGGCTCTTCCGGGACTTGCCCTGTACGGACTCAATGATCCGAAGCAGTTCGAGGAGATACTCGACAACCTTATTGCAGATGAGCAGGAGCGCCTGTTCCATCGTACCACGCAGGTTGAGGCTCCGCTTTATCTTGCCACAGTCCTTCAACAGTACATAGAGTATGGTGCCGATGAGAAGAAAGTGTGGGAGAAATACGGACCCGTCCTGAAGGGAATAATCGAGAGCTATCTGCCTGGGAACAGGCACGAGGTCGCGATGCAGCCAAACGGTCTTCTCTGGGCACAGATGGATGGGGTTGCATTGACTTGGATGAATGCGTATGTCAACGGAAGGGCTGTCACGGAGCGTGCAGGCTATCAGGTGGAGACAAATGCATTCTGGTACAACAGCATCTGTTTCGCTCTGGAGATGGAAGGCAAGTACGCTTCTGACGAAGGAGAACAGTTCGTCCGGAAGTGGGAGCAGATAAAAGAGCTCATCAAGGCGAACTACCAGCTGACCTTCTGGAACGACCAGTTGGGTTATCTTGCCGATTATGTCGACAATTTCGGCCGCAATATGGATGTAAGGCCGAATCAGATGTATGCCCTGTGGGTCAAGTATTCCCCTGTGGATGAGGAGCTGTCCCCTTCAATTATGAGGGTTGTGGACAACGAACTTGTCACCGCGCGCGGAATACGTTCACTTTCTCCGAGGGATGTCAAGTACCGCGGAGTCTATGAAGGGCCTCAGACAGAAAGGGACCTTACATATCATCAGGGATGCGCTAGGCCTTTCCTGCTTGAGCCGTATGTAGAGATAAGTTTCAGGATAAAGGGACCTTCCTTCTGGAAGAAGGCCGAGTGGCTGACGGAAGGATTTTATGATGACCTCAACAAGCACGGTGTTGGGGCGTTCTCCGAACTTTATGACGGAGACCCGCCTCACGAGCCGCACGGAGCCATTTCTTCGGCTTTGAGTACGGCGGGACTGCTTGCCGTTGACCGTTTGATGGAAAAATACAAGGAGGCATAGATTATGAGAGTATTGATGTTCGGTTGGGAATTCCCCCCGCATATTGCCGGAGGTCTGGGCACTGCCTGCAAGGGCATTGTCGAGGGCTTGGCGCACAATGGGGTGGAGACTCTTTTCGTGATGCCTTCGGCGTCGGGGGATGAGGATCAGACATATACCACGATAATCAATGCAAGTGACGTTGCCGTGGCGGATGTCTGTGGCACAGTGGACGAATTTGTGGACAAGGTGAAATTCATCAAGGTGGATTCCAACCTCCAGCCATACTATGATCCTCAGGACTTCGACAGGATAGCGGAAGAGGAAAGAAAGAGACAGACTACTGAGTACAAGTTGCGTTTCGGGCAGAAGTTCAAGTTCTCCGGCAAGTATGGCGCGAATCTCCTCGAGGAGGTGTCCCGTTATGCCCAGGTGGGAGGGACTATCGCACTGGAGCACGCGGGAGAGTTTGACGTCATCCACGCCCACGACTGGCTGACATATCTCGCAGGCATAGCCGCCAAGGAAATATCAGGGAAACCTCTTGTCGTACACGTACACGCTACGTCCTTCGACAGGGGTACCGATGATATGGTGGATTCCAGAGTGTATGCGATAGAGCGCCGCGGTATGGAGATGGCCGACAGGGTCATCACCGTGAGCGATCTGACCAGGAATATCGTCATCAACAAATACGGAATCGATCCGGCCAAGGTCGTCACTGTACACAATGCCGTCGATTTCAGCGGAAAGGAGGATATCGAAGTTGAGAGGGGTGTCAGGGACAAGGTCGTCACATTCCTCGGTCGAATCACCTTCCAGAAAGGCCCGGAATATTTCATAGATGCCGCGGCGAAAGTCCTCAAGAGAACCAAGAATGTGCGTTTCGTGATGGCGGGAAGCGGAGATATGATGACCAGGGCCATACGTCAGGTGGCCAGGCTCGGAATATCCGACAGGTTCCACTTCACGGGATTCCTCAGGGGCCAGGAGGTGCAGAAGATGTTCGCCCTCTCTGACGTTTACATTATGCCGTCTGTTTCCGAACCTTTCGGAATCTCACCGCTCGAGGCGATGCGTACCAATGTGCCGTCGATAATCTCCAAGCAGTCCGGTGCCTCTGAAGTCCTGAAATATGCGCTAAAAGTGGATTTCTGGGATGTGGATGCGCTTGCCGATGACATATATGCACTGGTGCAGTATCCTGCATTGTCGGAATTTGCCGCGCGTGAAGGTTATGAAGAAGTGAACAACCTCAAGTGGAACAACGCCACTGCCAAGTTGAAACAAGTTTACGAGTCGATAATATAATATGAGTAAATCAATCTGTCTGTATTTTCAGGTCCATCAGCCGACCAGACTGCGCCTGTATCGCTTTTTCGATATAGGAAAGGATTCGCATTATTATGATGACTTTGCCAACAGGACTATCCTCAAGAGGGTTGCCCAGAAGTGTTATCTCCCGATGAACGACCTTCTCCTGAAGGCTGTCACGAAGCATAAGGGAAAGTTCAAAGTCGCGTTCTCCATTTCCGGATCCGCTCTGGAGCAGTTTGACAGGTATGCCCCGGAAGTGATAGAGAGTTTCCGCAGGCTGGCGGAGACGGGTTGTGTGGAATTTCTCTGTGAGACATACAACCATTCATTGTCGTCCATAGGTTCGCCTGCAGCCTTCAAGCATCAAGTGGAGAAACACAAAGCGGCAATCGAGAAATATTTCGGTGTCAAGCCTACGGCATTCCGCAATACCGAGCTGATATACTCCAACAGCATCGGAGCTATGGTCCACGGGATGGGATTCAATACGATGCTGACTGAAGGCGCCCGCCATATCATGGGTTGGAAGAGCCCAAATTACATATACCGTGATGAGAATTGCGAGGAGCTGAATCTCCTTATGAGGAACTATACTCTGAGTGACGACATCGCATTCCGCTTCGAAGACCGCGGGTGGTCCGAGTGGCCGCTTACGGCAGATAAATATCTCGCCTGGCTCAAGGCCGCAGACGGAGAGATAGTGAATCTGTTTATGGATTATGAGACCTTCGGAGAGCACAGGAGCGCGGACAGCGGTATTTTTGATTTTATGAGGGCCCTGCCTGACGTGGTTGTAGCAGACGGCAGTCTGGAGTTTGTGACTCCGTCCGAGGCTGTAGTGAAGCACAAGGCCGCTGATGACATATCCGTGCCGCAGCCTATCTCCTGGGCCGATGAGGAAAGGGATTTGAGCGCCTGGCTCGGAAATGAACTGCAGCAGGATGCGTTCAACAAGCTGTATGCGCTGGAGGAAAAGCTCCTCCTGCTTGACAGGCAGGAACTTTGGGCTGATTACGGACACCTTCAGGAAAGTGACCATTTGTACTATATGTGCACCAAGTTCTTCTCCGACGGTGAGGTCCACAAGATGTTCAATCCGTACGATACGCCGTATGAAGCATTCATCAACTATATGAATGTGCTCAGCGATTTTTCCATAAGAGTAAATGATGCGATAGCAGAAAAATAGAAAACGATATGCAGATTAATGTTGGAATAGATGCCCCATCCTGGAAAAGCGTCATGGTGACGCGACATCTTCCGGAGGAGCTTTCGGGTCTTGAGACCCTTTGCAAGAATATGTGGTGGTGCTGGAATGACAGTGCGAAGAGCCTCTTCAAGACCATTGACGCGGATCTTTGGCACAAGTCCGGGCACAATCCTATGGAAATATTGGACAAGGTCAGCCTCAAGAGATATAAGGAGATTGCAAAAGACCAGGGCTTCCTCAACCACCTCAGGGCGGTTATGGACGAGTTCAATTCCTATATGGCCGAAAAGTCCAAGAGGACGGATCCGTCGATAGGATATTTCTGTATGGAGTACGGCCTGGATTCATCCCTTAAGATTTATTCCGGAGGCCTGGGTATCCTCGCGGGTGATTACCTCAAGGAAACCAGCGATATGAATGTGAACCTCGTGGCCGTCGGCCTGCTTTACAGGTACGGATATTTCACACAGAAGCTCACGCCTCAGGGCAATCAGGTGTCGCAGTATGACGCCCAGGACTTCCTCAAGATTCCTGCCGAGCCTGTGCTCGACGAAGAGGGCAACTGGAAGACAGTGAGGATGGCTCTGCCGGGACGCGAGTTGACGGCACGTATCTGGAAGGTGGCAGTCGGGCGTACCGATCTTTATCTGCTTGATACTGATTTCGAGGCCAACATCCCGGAAGACAGGCAGGTTACGCACCAGCTCTATGGAGGAGACTGGGAGAACCGTCTCAAGCAGGAGATTCTGCTCGGAATCGGAGGTGTCCGCGCCCTTCGCACCCTCGGCCTCAATCCGACCATATATCATTACAACGAGGGACACGCTGCATTTGCCGGTATGGAAAGACTTCGTGAATATATGCAGAACGGACATCTTTCATTCAACGAGGCGATGGAACTCGTGAGGGCTTCCGGTCTGTTCACCACTCATACCCCGGTTCCTGCCGGACACGATGCTTTCGATGAGGAGATGCTCGGCCGCTATCTTGGCCATTACCCGGGACGTTTCGGTATAGACTGGCACACGATGATGAGTCTAGGAAGGGTCAATCCTGACAACCGCGACGAGAAGTTCTCTATGAGCGTGCTCGCCGCAAATATGTCGCAGAATGTCAACGGAGTATCGATGCTTCACGGAAAGGTCAGCCAGGATATATTCTCCAATATGTACCCGGGATACCTTCCGGAAGAACTTTTCATCAGTTACGTCACCAATGGCGTTCATTACCCTACCTGGGGCTCCAACAGTATGAAGGCGCTTCAGGGACGTGTATTCGGTGAAGAATTCAAGACCCACCACTATGACAAGCGCTGTTTCGACGGAATATACAAGGTGGCGGATGAAGACATCTGGAAAGTACGTTGCCAGGTCAAGGACGATTTGATAAGGTATGTCAAAGAGCGCCTGAGCGACCCGCAGATGAGCGCCCACTATACTCCACGTCAGATTGTGACCATCAAGGAGACCCTTCGCAGCGATGTTCTGACAATCGGTTTCGCCCGCCGTTTCGCTACGTACAAGAGGGCAACCCTCCTGTTCAGTGACCTTGACAGGCTTGATGCCATAGTGAACAATCCGGGGCGTCCGGTACAGTTCCTCTTCGCCGGCAAGGCACATCCTGCCGACGGTGCCGGTCAGGACCTCATCAAGCAGATAATAGATATCTCCAAGCAGGAACGTTTCCTCGGCAAGATAGTGTTCGTGCCGGGTTATGACATCACTCTTGCGAAGAGACTCACGCAGGGAGTTGACGTATGGCTCAACAATCCTACCCGACCTCTCGAGGCTTCCGGAACTTCCGGTGAAAAGGCCGCTATGAACGGTGTTATGCATTTCTCCGTTCTTGACGGATGGTGGGTTGAAGGATACAAGGAAGGCGCCGGCTGGGCACTTCCGATGGAAAGCACTTACGATGACTACAATTATCAGAACGAACTGGATGCAGCTACCATATACAGCACTATCGAAAATGAGATAGCCCCTGCATATTATTCAATTGACAAGGGCACTGGACGCTCCTCAAAGTGGATCGGCTTTGTCAAGAATACAATAGCCAAGGTGGCGAGCGAGTTCACCACCAACCGTATGCTCACTGATTATTGCAACCAGTATTATGAGCCTCAGTTCAAGCGTTACAATACCCTTGCGGCAGATGATGCCAAGGTTGCCCGCGAGATTGCATCCTGGAAACAGCAGATAAGCAGCGAGTGGAACAATATCCACGTCGTATCATACACTCAGCCTGACGCATCCTATGTCCTTTCGCAGAAGAATATGCTTCGCAGTGAGGTCGTGCTGGACCTTGGCCGAATCAAGCCTGAGGATGTCGGTGTGGAGATGCTCTTCACTTCAACCGATAAGAAGGGAGAACTTCATATCCAGGAGGTCTGCAAGTTCGAACTTACAAGCTACGAAAACGGGGTGGCGCGCTACCAGGCGTCAGTGCTGCCTGAGAAAACCGGTATGTATCAGGTAGGCACGCGTATCTATCCTCAGAATCCGATGCTTCCTCACAGGCAGGATTTCCCTATAGTCAAATGGCTGTAGCGGCTACAGGCTTTTTTGACGGTGTCCATCTCGGACACCGCAAGGTTATAGAGACTCTGCTCGAGTGCGCCCGTGAGCGTAACGAGCAGAGCCTCGTTCTAACGTTCTGGCCACATCCGAGGACAGTGCTTCAGAACGGTGCAAGGGATCTCCGTCTGCTGACCTCCCTGGAGGAGAAGCGTTCCATTCTGCTTTCGATGGGTATCGATGAAGTGGTGGTGCTGCCGTTTACGGTGGATTTCGCCGCGCTGACGGCACGGCAGTATCTCTCTGACATAGCACGCGGCAGATACGGAGTCACTGCCATGGTTCTGGGCTATGACAACCGTTTGGGAAGCGATACGCTTCTGCCTGAAAAAGTCGTTCCTCTTGCGGAGCAGCTTGGACTTGAAACCGTATGCTGTCCTCCGGAGGGAGAAATCTCTTCTACGAGAATCAGGACTGCATTGTCGGAAGGCAGGGTTGAAGATGCGTCCGGGATGCTTGGGTATCCGTATATGCTTCACGGAGTCGTGGTCGCGGGCAACAGGCTCGGAAGGACAATCGGTTATCCCACCGCCAACGTCAAGCTGTACGAGCCGCTCAAGGTGGTGCCTTTGACGGGTGCATATATTACTGAGGTGGAAGTGAACGGACGGACCTGTTACGGGATGACGAATATCGATGCCGTCGGGAAGATAGAGACACACATATTCAATTTTTCCGCTGATGTTTATGGACTGGACATCAGACTGCACTTTCTTTCACGCATACGTCCGGAGCTGAAATTCAATTCCCTGCAAGAGTTGAAAAAACAGTTGGAAGCGGATGAAGAATCCTGTAAAAAGTTTATATTTGGGATATGAATACGGAGAATAATACATTCGATCAGGATTTTCTTCAGGAAGGGCAGAAAGCCATCTCGTCCCGAAAAGAGCCCGTAGAGGATTTGCGGAATGATCGGGACCGTTTCAAACCGGATGCCAGGCAGATGATCGTCTATGATGCCCTTGCCCATCCTAAGTTTGATGATTGGATTGAATGATTTTTTGATTATCTTTGCAAAGATACAACGGGGTTCTGTCAGGAAAGACAGGACTCTATTTTAATTCTTTATTTATGGCAGATGTACATTATATGAGCCAGGAAGGCTTGGACAACCTCAAGAAGGAGCTTGCGGAGTCTTTGGCTCAGAGGCCGGTGATAGCGGCAGCCATCGCTGAGGCCCGTGAGAAGGGTGACCTCTCGGAGAATGCCGAGTATGAGTCCGCGCGTGAGGCTCAGGGTCTGCTCGAGCTCAAGATAGCGAATCTTCAGAATATGATTACGGCAGCCAAGGTCCTTGACAGTTCGCAGCTCAATGCGGACAAGGTCCAGATGCTGACGAAAGTAAAGGTGGAGAATCTAAACGCCCATCAGACGATGGAGTTCACCATCGTCGGTGAGAGTGAGGCTGATTTCTCCCACGGCAAGCTTGCTGCCACTACGCCTATAGCCAAAGCCCTTATCGGACACGGCAAAGGTGAGGTCGTCGAGGCACAGGTGCCTTCAGGTATACTCAAATTCAAAATCCTGGATATCTCCTTATGACGATTTTTACAAAGATAGCCAAAGGGGAGATCCCTTCGTACAAGGTTGCCGAGAACGATGAGTTCTTTGCATTCCTGGACATCAACCCGCTTTCCCAGGGGCATACTCTGGTGATTCCGAAGAACGTTGAGGATGATTACATCTTCAACCTGGATGCAGGGACCTATGAGGGTCTGTGGGACTTTGCCCGCAAAGTGGCCGTTGCCGTAAAGGCTGCTGTCCCTTGCCAGAGAGTCGGCGTGGCCGTACTCGGTATGGAAGTTCCTCATACCCATATCCATCTCATCCCTCTTCAGTCGGAAGCAGATATGGATTTCAGAAAGAAACGCCCAGAATTTACACCGGAGCAGCAGGCTGCGACCGCTGCCGCAATACTCAAGGAATATGAAAAATTATAGCATAGCGCTTCTTGCGCTGATTTCATTGGCTGTCGCCGGATGCGGCAAGAAGGCCGGCATCGTCTGCACCGTAAAGCAGGCACCGGAGAGCGAGTTCACAGTAAGGCAGCTCAATATGAATGTGTACGATATCCTGGATACCGTCAAGTCAGACCGCAACGGGGTCATAAAGTATAGTATCAACCTGGAGAGCGGGCAGCCTGAGTTCATATACCTGTTCCGCGGAGAGAAGCAGGTGGCCGCGCTTCTGCTTGAGGCGGGCGAGAATGCCGTTGTTGAAGCTGACACGACTGGCAACTATACAGTGTCGGGCTCGGAGGGCTCATCGAAGTTGAAGGAGGTCAATGACCGCTTCGCGGCATTTATGTTACAGATGCGTCAGGATGTGGCCGCTGCCGACAACAAGGCCGCTTCGCAGCATTATGTCAATTATTACAGGGAGAGTGTTAAGTACATCCTCTCCAACCCGTATTCACTGACGGTGATTCCTGTGCTGTATCAGCAGATCAATGAGTCATCCCCTATATTCTCGCAGTCTACGGATGCAATCTATTTCAGAAGAGCCTGTGATTCCCTGAAGGCCGTTTACCCTGACTCCAAGTATGTCAAGGCTCTCGAATCCGAGACTGCGCGCAGGGAGAAGGTGCTTTCTCTGAATGCCAGCCTCGATCAGGCGCGCGAGTCCGGATTTCCTGACATCAGCATCGCTGATATCAACGGAAACAAGGTTGCACTCAGTTCCGTTGATGCCAAGGTGATACTGCTTTACTTCTGGACTGCCGCCGATGCGGAGCAGAGGATAGTCAACACGGAGTCCCTTATGCCTCTGTACAAGGAGTTCCATTCAAAGGGATTCGAGATTTATTCAGTATGCGTTGATGTGGACAAGGCCGAATGGGCATCCTGCATCAGAAGCCAGGAACTTCCTTGGATCAACGTAAATGATGGACTTGGCGTTGCATCGAATGCCCTGGCACTTTACAATGTCGCTACTCTTCCTGCAACGTTCATCATTGTTGACGGAGAGCTTACAGGGATATCCTCTACAAGTGAGGCTGAGTTCCGCAGAGAACTTGCCGGACTGCTAAAATAGGGATTTGCGCGACACGGTCGCGACAAACTGTTTGAGATAGAAAGGTTCGAAATACGCCGTATTCTCGAACCTTTTTTCGTTCAACGCCTCTATCGCCGGTCGGAGCATCGAGCTTGCCTTCGGGCATTCCTGCGCAAAAACGGCGTTCGGGCGGGTCAGAACCTCCCTGCATTTATCGGCGCCGTCTCCGATGAACAGTACCGGACCTTCCGAAAGTTCCTTGGCAAAGCTGCCTTCCGCTATGATTTCAGGCGAAATCTCTCCGACTCTGCCCTTGTCTGTGGCGGTGTATGTGGCGGTGTAAACCTCCATCCTCCTGGCATCGATCATAGGGACGATGTATCTGCACCCCTCCGGTACCAGTCCCTCTTCAAAGGCCTGCCATACAAGCGTCTGGAGTGTATCTATGGCAATGAGAGGGAGTCCTGCCGCAAAGCACAGTCCCTTTGCCGTGCTCACTCCAACCCTGAGACCGGTATACGACCCGGGACCCTTGCTTACGCATACGGCATCGCAGTCGCTGACCTTGAGATGTCTCTCGTCAAGCATTTCTTTTACGAAAAGGGCTGTCTTGGACGCGTGGGAACGTGGCTCGGAGCTCTCCCTGGCGGAAATCACTGCACCGTCCTCCACAAGTGCCGTGGAACATAGTTCAGTGGACGTTTCAATAAGAATTATCCTAGACATTTGTTATGATACTTTGTAGGAATGGGAATACCGTGTGGCAGATATCCCTTATGCCGCAATAGAGGACTGATGCATCGAGGATCTCCGGCTTGATGAAGTGCCAGTTGGTGTTGAGTCCGTCGATGACGGATATGACAAGACCGATTATCAGGATCGTATTGGCGATGGCAAAGCAGATGCCCAGCAGCTTGTTGAGCCATCCGAGCATCACCAGTTTCAGTAGTTTGCTTATCAGGTTGCCCAGTAGGTTCAGGACGATGATCACGACAATCACGATGATTGCAAAACTTATGACGTTCATCAGGTTCCCGCTCGCCGATATGTAATCCGAAAGCCAGTCGCTGACTGTCGAAGAGAAGCGGAAAGCCAGGAAAGCGCCTACTATGACGGAGGCCAGGGCCACCACCTGACCAACGAATCCTTTTGAGACGCCCTGTACGATGGCGGGTATGAAGCAAAGCAATATGATGATGTCTATTGCGCCCATAATAATGGTGTAAAACTAAGGAATTTGTGTTAAATTTGTAACTTTAACTTAGGTAATGCAAAATTAGCGAAAAAATATGACATTCAAAGAGTACAAAGGGCTGGATCTGGTATCCACGGGCAATCGGATCCTTGAGAGGTGGAAGAGCATAGGGGCATTCGAGAAGTCGGTTGCACTTCGCGAAGGGGCTCCTGAATTCATATTCTTTGAAGGTCCCCCTTCAGCCAACGGAATGCCTGGCATCCATCACGTAATGGCGCGCAGCATCAAGGACTCCATCTGCCGTTACAAGTCGATGACGGGTTACAAGGTCCGCCGCCGCGCCGGTTGGGATACGCACGGACTGCCTGTGGAGCTCGGTGTAGAGAAGAAGCTCGGAATCACCAAGGCCGATATCGGAAAGAAGATAAGCGTAGAGGAGTACAACCGAACCTGCCGTTCGGAGGTGATGAAATATACTTCCGAGTGGGTCAATATGACGGAACGCATAGGCTATTGGGTCGATATGAACGACCCTTACATAACCTATGACAACAGGTACATAGAGACGCTGTGGTGGCTTCTCCGCAAGATATACGATAAGGGACTTCTTTATAAAGGCTACACGATACAGCCTTATTCTCCTACCGATGGTACCGGGTTGAGTTCACACGAGTTGAATCAGCCGGGGTGTTACAAGGACGTCACTGACACGACTGTCACCGCCCAGTTTGAAGTGATCGGGGAGAAGGACCTTTATTTCCTTGCCTGGACTACGACTCCGTGGACATTGCCTTCGAATACGGCGCTCTGCGTCGGCCCGAACATAGACTATGTGAAGGTCCGCAGCTCCAATCCATATACTGGCCGTGAGGCCACATACATAGTGGCGGAGGCTCTTGTAGGAGCTTGGTTCAATGACAAGGTACCGTACGAGGTGCTTCCTGGAAAGATGAAGGGCAAGGACCTTGTCGGAATGAGATACAAGCAGCTCATCCCTTGGTTCAAACCGGTGGAAGGTGACGCTTTCAGGGTGATAAGCGGAGACTACGTGACTACGGAGGATGGAACGGGAATCGTCCATATCGCTCCTACGTTCGGTGCGGATGACAAGAGGGTCGCCACCAATTTCGGTATCCCGGGTATAATGCCTGTGGATAAGGAGGGGAACCCTCAGGCTCAGGTTGATCGACAGGGACGTTTCTGTCTGCTGGAGGACCTGGATCCGGAGTATGTCTCCAAGTTTGTCGACCCTTCATATGCCCAGTTCCAGGGCCGCTATGTAAAGAAAGGCTACCGCGATTATTTCGAGCACGACGAAGACCCTCAGGCTCCGACTTTGGATATTGACATCTGTATGATGCTGAAGGCTGACGGACGTGCATTCAAGATACAGAAGCACTCTCACAGCTATCCTCATAGCTGGAGGACAGACCTGCCTGTGCTCTACTATCCGCTTGATTCCTGGTTCATCAAGGCCAGTGCCGTAAAGGACGATATGGTTGCGCTGAACAAGACCATCACCTGGAAGCCTGAGTCCACCGGTACCGGACGTTTCGGACAGTGGCTCGAAAATATCCAGGACTGGAACCTCAGCCGCAGCCGTTTCTGGGGCACGCCGTTGCCAATATGGCGTACCGAGGACGGAAAGGAGGAAAAATGCATAGGATCCGTCAAGGAACTTTTTGACGAGATGGACAAGGCCGTAGAGGCCGGATATATGAAGAGCAATCCTTGGCGGGATGCAGGATTCGATCCTCAGGATATGTCCAAGGAGAATTATGACAGGATTGACCTTCACAGGCCGTATGTTGACAATATCGTACTCGTCAGTGCAAGCGGCAGGAGGATGACAAGGGAGACGGATCTCATTGACGTGTGGTTCGATTCCGGATCGATGCCATATGCGCAGGAGGGCCTCCGCAATGTCGACGGAAAGGATTTCGGGTGTACGGCAGATTTCATAGCGGAAGGCGTGGACCAGACGAGAGGCTGGTTCTATACGCTTCACGCAATCCATACGATGGTGAGCGGTACTCCGGCATTCAAGCGCGTGATATCCAACGGACTTGTCCTTGACAAGGATGGCAACAAGATGTCAAAACGTCTCGGCAATGCCGTGGATCCTTTCCAACAGCTGGACAAGTATGGAGCCGATGCACTCAGATGGTATATGCTGACAAATGCCCAGCCTTGGGATAACCTGCGTTTTGACGAGGCCGGGGTTGACGAGGTGCGTCGCAAGTTCTTCGGAACACTTTACAACACATACTCATTCTTTGCCCTGTATGCCAACGTGGACGGCTTTGATGCTTCTGCGAAGGAGATTCCTTATGACAACAGGCCGGAGATAGACAGATGGATTATATCCTTGCTCAACACCCTTGTCAAGGATGTCACTGCAGCCTATGAGGACTACGATGTCACAACGGCAGGCAGGCTCATCCAGGACTTCGTGTGCGACCACGTTTCCAACTGGTACGTTCGCTTGAACAGGAAGCGCTTCTGGGGAGGCGGCCTGACCGAAGACAAGATTGCGGCATATCAGACCCTATATGAGGTTCTCCGCAAGGTTGCAGTACTGTCCGCTCCGATTGCTCCGTTCTATATGGACCAGATCTGGCAGGACCTCACTTCCGGAGAAAGCGTCCATTTCGAGACTATGCCCGAGGTTTGTGAAAGCCTTATCGACAAGGACCTTGAGGAAAGGATGGAGCTCGCGCAGAAAGCCACTTCTATGGTGCTCGCCCTGCGCCGCAAGGTCAACATCAAGGTGCGTCAGCCGCTTTCAAAGCTCATAATTCCTGTGATCTCCGACAAGGTGCGCGGCCAGTTGGAAAAGGTGAAGGACCTTATCCTCACGGAAGTGAACGTGAAGGAAGCCGAGTTCATATCCGATACCACCGGCATCATCACCAAGAAGATCAAGCCGAATTTCCGCACTCTGGGCAAAAAGTACGGTGCCCAGATGAAAGGCATCGCAGCTGCATTCGGACAGTTCGACCAGCAGACAATTGCAGCGATAGAGGTGGCCGGAACATATACGATGGATATTGCAGGGACTCCAGTCACCCTGGAGCCTGAGGATTATGAGATATCATCAGAGGATATGCCGGGCTGGCTCGTTGCGACCGAAGGGCAGCTTACGATAGCCCTCGATATCGAGGTGAGTGAGGAACTGCGCCACGAGGGAACGGCACGCGAATTGATAAACCGCATACAAAATATTAGAAAGGACAGCGATTTCGAAGTCACCGACAAGGTGGATGTGGTCATCTGCGCAGACGGAGACGCAGCCCTGGAGATAAAGGCTGCACTCGGCACTTACGGGGAATATCTGGCTTCGCAGACCCTTGCTCTCAGCGTCACGCTGGAAGACCTGTCCGCCGCTCCTGACGGAGCAGTGGACGTCGAGTGGGACGAATCGCCTGTCAAGATCAAAGTAACACGTTAAAACCGTTTAATATGGCAGAAGACATCAAGACACGTTATTCCGATGAGGAGCTCGAGGAGTTCAAGGCTATAATCCTTGAAATGCTCGAGAAGGCGAAGGCAGAATACAATTCACTTCGCGAAGTCGTGATGCACAATGGCACGAACGACATTGAAGACACGTCCCCTTCATTCAAGACAGTGGAGGATGACGGCGCTAACCAGCTTTCCAAAGAGGAGGCAAGTCAGCTAGCCCAGCGTCAGTACAAGTTCATACAGAACCTGGAGGCTGCCCTCGTACGTATTGAGAACAAGACATACGGCATCTGCAGGGTTACAGGCAAGCTGATTCCTAAGGAGAGGCTTCGTCTGGTCCCTCATGCAACCCTGACCGTAGAGGCCAAGGAAATGCTTGCCAAAAACGGACAGAAGTAAGATGAAAGTATCCAGAGGGGCGAAACTCCTTATTCTGGGGGTATTGCTGGTGGTCATTGACCAGGTCTCCAAGGTCCTGGTCAAGACAGGTATGGACTTGGGCCAGCAGATATATGTGATTGGAGAATGGTTCCGCCTTTGCTTCATAGAGAACGAAGGTATGGCCTTTGGGATGAAGTTCGGGGGAATGGCGGGGAAGCTCTGCCTTACCATCTTCAGGATTGGACTTTTCAGCGCCCTCGTGTGGTGGATACGTTCTCTTGACCGCAAGGGTAAGGCTCCAGTGGGAGTACTTGTCGGACTTACTCTCATAACGGCCGGAGCTTTCGGCAACATAATAGACAGTATCTTCTACGGAGTCATCTGGGACTATGCGCCCCTGATGTTCGGCAAGGTTGTGGATATGCTTTATTTCCCTCTGATAAGGGATTCTTTGGGCAATACGATATTCTTCCAGCCGGTATTCAATTTTGCTGACAGTTGCGTGACAGTCGGCGCCTTTTATCTTATTCTCTTCCAGTGGAAGTTCTTCTGTGGATCTTCCGACAAGGAGAATGGAAACGAAATGTAAAGTAATATTAATAAGTATATGAAAAGAGTTGCTGTAATATTGTTGTTCGTCTGCCTGGCAATGGCGGGATGCAGTCCGCTCAGGATTGTGATGAATTCAAAAACCGAGAAGGGGGAGCGTCTGGTGCTCACTTCCGATCAGAAACTTTTTGGAAACATATCAGCCGCCCTTGGTGCAAAGGTGGCGGGAAAGGACACAGTGCTTGCGGTTCTGGTCACTTATGACGGCCCTTCCAACCACGGTGTATTCGATAAGGACGACAAGATGCTGATACGGCTTTCAGACCAGTCCGTCATAACGCTCAAGAACGTTTATCATAAGGAGTTCGAAGAACAGACTGAAACGGACGTATCCACACAGAGGGTGTCCGATTTCGGTTATACCTATTCGTATGATCTGCTTATGGATGATATTTACGTGACCCCATATGAAGTCTACAGGTTTGTGCCGAGGGTTACTACCACTCATAAGACGCTGTCATACGCCCTGTATTTCATCTCGAAGCCCGAGCTCAATAACATCATCGACAAGGGAGTCATCAAACTCCGCGTGGAACTTGAAGACCGAGAGTTGAATATGCCTAATACCGGTTCCGTTGCAGAAACCTTCAAGAATATGAAGGAATGTTTGTATAAGGGCTTGGAGGAAGGCATCCAGAGGACCGAGTTCTAGTAAATGAATTCCGATAGGATAACAAGGGAGTATTTCGACTCGCTGCTCATTGAGACGAGGTATCTGGATTCTGTGATTCCGGATACGTCATTTGAACTTTTCGGACATCGTTTCAGCACGCCTGTGATGACGGCGGCATTGTCCCACCTTCATAATACCGCTCCTGACGGAATGAGGACCTATGCGGCCGGTGCTGCTGCAAGCAATGCCGTGCACTGGATCGGAATGGGAGAGGATTCGGAGTTGGAGGATGTGTTGTCCACCGGTGCGCGGACCATCAAGATCATCAAACCCCACGCTGACAATGCAGAGGTGTTCAGAAAGATTGCACACGCTGTCAAGGCGGGGTGCATCGCCGTCGGTATGGATATCGATCATTCGTTTTCGTCCGACGGACAGTATGACAACGTGATGGGGCTCCCGATGAAATCCAAGACAACGGAAGAGCTGAAGGCGTTCGTGCAGGCGAGCGGAGTACCGTTCATAGTGAAAGGGGTAATGAGCTCGAAGGACGCGGAGAAATGTCTGGAGGCCGGCGTCTCCGGAATCGTGGTGTCACATCATCACGGGATGATAGAGGATTCCTGTCCGCCGCTTATGATGCTTCCTGAGATACTTGATGTCACCGGGAGGGATTTCCCGGTATTTGTGGACTGCTGCTTCGAGAGTGGCATCGATGTGTATAAAGCTCTGGCCCTGGGTGCGACAGCCGTTTCAGTAGGCCGTCACCTTATGCCGCTCCTCAAGGATGGGAGCAACGCGGTATCCGCGCGTATCGATGCGATAACGCGCGAACTTGCAGGTCTGATGGCTCGTACAGGGGTGGGCGACCTCGGACATTTCGACCCTTCGGTGATCCACAGAAGAAACTTCTAGCCTAACCCAAACAATAACCAATATGAAAAGAAACATCGCTCTGTGTCTTATCGTCCTGCTGATGGCGGCAGTTTCCTGCAAACCGGCACCGGCTGCAGCGGAAGTTCAGGTTGGACCTTATACCGTGACTGCAATTCTGGACAATGTCTATCATATCCAGGACTGCAACGACGCAAACCCTTCCGGAGAAACCTTCGACGAGATGGGGAACAAGACCCATTTCAACAACTGCTCCGATATGTATCTTATCGTCGGGGAGCAGAAGGCTCTGCTCATCGATCTTTCCAATTATATCAGGTGGGCGGATGATGCAGTCGCTTCCCTCAGGAGTATCGTCAGTGAAAGGATAGGTGACAGAAAGCTTGTCATCACATTCACCCATAATCACGGAGACCATACCGGTATGCTTCCGGCATATCTGGACGACCCGGATGTGTGCTTTGCGCTTCCTTCAGTGGATTTTGAGGCTCTCGCCGACAGGTTCCCTGCAGACAGGAGCTGTTTCTTTGAGGAAGGCTATGAATTTGACCTCGGGGGTGTCAGGATTGCCTCCCTTATGGTTCCAGGGCATACCGCCGGCTCGATGGTGTTCTTCCTTGAGGGCTCGGATATCCTTTTCGCCGGAGACGCCATCGGTTCCGGACACGGTGTATGGATCTTCAATCTCGAAGCGTTCCGGTCATACGTGGACGGTGTGAGCCATCTGGTAGACTATATCGAGAATCCGGTCAATGGTATCGATACAGGAAAACTGAAGATATATGGCGGACATTACTGGCAGAAGGACTGGTTCCCGGAGCTTGGTGACAATGTGTTCGGAATTCAGTACATCTACGATATGAAGCAGCTCATTGGACAGATCGCTTCCGGAAATGCCAAGAGCGAGCCGTCCAATCTTGAGAACAACCCGCTCGACACTTATTTCAGAAACGGTCAGGCCATCATAGCCTGGAATGCCGCATCAGCCGAAGAATACCGCAACCGTATGCCCTGAAGGACATACGGCTGATTGATTCCATAATCTAGATTGCTTATTCAGTTGTCTCCTTTGGACTGATTTGTTGGAAAATGACAGGAAAAGTATATGTGACCGATACTTTCTTACCGTCTTTCTCTCCAGGTTTCCAGTCAGGGGAAGAACTTACGACCCTGATGGCTTCAGCATCAAGTGCCGGGTCAATACCCCTGAGAACTTTTACGTCTGCCACTTTTCCATTCTCCTGAACGGTGAACTGAAGAATTAACTTTCCCTGTTTTCCGGCAGCCTTGGCCTCTGCAGGATAAACGAGATTCGCATTCACCCATTTTGAGAACTCATACGCATCACCACCATTGAA